>JBIHZW010000319.1:0-4063 GCA_044240245.1 Pseudomonas sp.
TTCCTGCTGGGCTTTCTGAAAACCCTGCTGGTGCGCCGGCCGGATCTCAAGCTGATCATCACCTCGGCGACCATCGACCTGCAGCGCTTCTCTGCGCACTTCGACGGCGCGCCGATTGTTGAAGTGTCCGGGCGCACCTTCCCGGTGGACACCTGGTACCGACCGCTGACGGCCGAGCAGGACGAGGACGGCAACCGCGTCGAGGAAGATCTCTCCGTCGACCAGGCGCTTCTCGCCACCCTGGATGAAATCAGTGCCTTCGAGAAGGCCGAGGGCAAACGCCCCGGCGATGTGCTGGTGTTCCTACCTGGCGAGCGCGAGATTCGCGACGCCGCCGAGGTGCTGCGCAAGGCCAACCTGCGCCTGACCGAAGTGCTACCGCTGTATGCACGGTTGACCCCGGCCGAGCAGCAGAAGATTTTCGCGCCCATGGGCGCACGCAAGATCGTCCTGGCCACCAACGTCGCCGAGACCTCGCTGACCGTGCCGGGCATCCGCTATGTGATCGACAGCGGTACGGCGCGCATCAGCCGCTACAGCTACCGCGCCAAGGTGCAGCGCTTGCCCATCGAGGCCGTGTCCCAGGCCAGCGCCAACCAGCGCAAGGGCCGCTGCGGGCGGGTCGAGCCGGGCATTTGCATTCGCCTGTACAGCGAGGAAGACTTCAACGGCCGCCCGGCCTTTACCGACCCGGAAATTCTGCGCACCAACCTGGCAGCGGTGATTCTGCAGATGCTCCATCTGCGCCTCGGTGAGATCGAGGCTTTCCCCTTTATCGAGCCGCCGGATGGCAAGGCCATCAGCGACGGCTTCAATCTGTTGCAGGAGCTGTCAGCGGTTAATCGCGAGGGCCAGCTGACGCCGTTGGGTCGCCAGTTGGCGCGCCTGCCGGTGGACCCACGCCTGGGCCGTATGGTGCTGGAAGGGGCCAAGCAGGGCAGCCTGGAAGAAATCCTGATTATCGCCAGCGCCCTGTCGGTGCAGGATGTGCGCGAGCGCCCGTCCGACCGCCAGCAGGCCGCCGACCAGGCTCATGCGCAGTGGAAGGACGTCGATTCCGACTTCGCTGCGCTGATCAACCTGTGGCGCGGCTTCGAGGAGCAGCGCCAGGCCCTCGGCTCAAGTGCGTTGCGCAGTTGGTGCCGGAAGAATTTCCTCAACTACCTCAGGCTGCGTGAGTGGCGCGACGCGCATCGCCAGCTGGTGCTGATTACCCGTGATTTGCAGTTAGGCAAACCTGCGAGCGATGCGGGTAAAAACGATCAGCGCGCTAAGGATCAGCCGCCAAATACCCAGGACCGCCAGCTGTCAGCGGCCCAGAAAGAAAAAGAGCTGGCCGAAAAAGACCAAGCCGCGCAGCGAGCCAAAGGCTACGCCGCCGTGCACAAGGCGATTCTCGCCGGCCTGCTTAGCCAGATCGGCCAGAAGACTGAGGACGGCGACTACCTGGGCGCGCGTCAGCGGCGCTTCTGGGTGCATCCGTCTTCGGTGATAGGCCGCAAGAAACCCAGCTGGCTGATGGCCGCCGAGCTGGTGGAAACCACCAAGCTGTTTGCGCGCATGGTGGCCAAGATCGAGCCGGACTGGATCGAGCCGTTGGCCGGCCACCTGATCAAGAAAAACCACCTGGAACCGCATTGGGAGAAGAAGCGCGGCCAGGTGGTGGCCTTCGAACAGATCAGCCTTTACGGCCTGATCGTGGTCGGTCGCCGCCCGGTGCATTTCGGCCCCATCGAGCCGGTGGTCTGCCGCGAGCTGTTTATCCGCGAAGGTCTGGTGGGTGGCGAAATCAACTCGCGCGCCAAGTGCCTGACCGCCAACCGTCAGTTGCTGGAAAAGCTCGACGAGCTGGAAGCCAAGGCCCGCCGGCGCGACATTCTTGCCGACGATGAAACCCTGTTTGCCTACTACGAGGCGCGCCTGCCTGCGGATATCTACCAGAGCGCGACCTTCGACAGCTGGTACAAGAGCGAAAGCGCGAAGAACCCTCAGCTGCTGATCATGCGCGAAGAAGATGTGCTGGCCCGCGACGCCAAGGAAGTCACCGCCGCGCAGTACCCGGACAGCTTGCGCCTGGGCGAACTGACCCTACCGCTGAGCTATCACTTCGAGCCCAATCACCTGCGTGACGGGGTCACCCTGCGCGTGCCTGCTCCTTTGTTGCCGCAACTGCCGCCCGAGCGCCTGGAATGGCTGGTGCCGGGTCTGCTGGAGGCCAAATGCATGGCCCTGGTGCGCGGCCTGCCCAAGGCGTTACGGAAGAATTTTGTACCGGTGCCGGACTTTGTCGGCGCCGCCCTGGGCAAGATCAGTTTTGCCGACGGCAGCCTGCCCGAAGCCCTGGGCCGTGAGCTGACGCGCATGACCGGTACGCGGGTCAGCGAGGAAGCCTGGATTGAGTCCGCCGCGCAGCTGGAAGGCCATCTGCGCATGAATATCGAGGTGGTCGACAACCAGGGCAAGCCCCTCGGTGAAGGCCGTGATCTGGCCGAGTTGACCGCGCGCTTTAGCGAGGCCACCCAGGCCGGTCTGGCCCTGCCGAAAACCGCCAAGAGCCAGCAGCCGGTGGAGGCCAAGGCTTTTAGTGAAGTGGCGGCGAAGACTCAGCAACAGGTCGCAGGATTATCCATGACGGTTTACCCGGCGCTGGTGGAAGAGGCGGGTGTGGTCAAGGAAGGGCGCTTCCCAACCCTGGCCGAAGCCGAGTTTCAGCATCGCCGTGCCTTGCAGCGTTTGCTGTTGCAGCAGTTGGCTGAGCAGGCGAAGTTCCTGCGCGGCAAGTTGCCTGGGCTGACCGAGCTGGCGCTGCTGTATCGCGAGCTGGGCCGGGTCGATGCGCTGGTCGAAGACATCCTGCTGGCCAGCCTCGACAGCTGCATTCTTGAAAGCAGCGACCCCTTGCCGCGCGACGGCGCCGGTCTGGCGGCCCTGGCCGAGCGCAAGCGTGGCGACTGGGCCGGCGAAGCCGAACGCCTGGCCAGGCTGACCCTAGAAATTCTCAAACTGTGGCATGGCCTGCAGAAACGCTTCAAAGGCAAGATCGACCTGGCCCAGGCCATGGCGCTCAACGATATCAAGCTGCAGCTAAGCAATCTGGTGTATCCCGGCTTTGTCCGCGAAACCCCGGGGCAGTGGCTGAAGGAAGTGCCGCGGTATCTCAAGGCTATCGAGCAGCGCCTGGACAAGATCGCCGGTCAGGTGCAGCGCGACCGGGTGTGGAGCGGCGAGCTGGCCGGCTACTGGGAGCAGTACCAGGCGCGCCTGGGCAAACACGGTCAGGAAGGCAAGCGCGACCCGCAACTGGTGCTGTACCGCTGGCTGCTGGAGGAATACCGCGTCTCGTTGTTTGCCCAGCAACTGGGCACCAAGTTGCCGGTGTCGGATAAGCGCCTGAGTAAGCAGTGGAGCAGCGTCGAGGGTTGAGCGAGCCACGCTGTATTGGCGTGGCTCGCCGGCTTGCTTGATCGAGGGGCGGTACTGCTAGACTCAGCTGAGACCCCATCGAGCCAGCGTGAGTGATGATCTTGATTGCAGTCGATGTACGCCGCTCGCCTTTACCGCGCCACCGCTTATTGCTCGTCCTGTTGCTGCTGGCCTGCGTGCCCAGCCTGGCGCTAGCCGCGTGCGAGAAAACCCTGCGCTGGGACGATGATCCGCCTTTCAGCATGCAGGCGGCCGATGGCGCGGTGGTCGGTATCGACGTTGAAATCAACGGCGCGGCGCTGGCCCGTCTGGGTTGCCAGACCAAACTGCGCAAGCTGCCCTGGGCGAGAGCACTCAAGGAGCTGGAACTGGGCCGCCTGGATATTCTGCCCGGCGCCTTTCGCCGTCCAGAGCGCGAGGTTTATGCGCATTTCTCCGGCCCGGTGCTGCCGCCATCGCGCAATATCCTGTTTATGCACCCGCAAGCCATGCAGCGCTGGCCGGCCACGCGGCTGCTGGAGTTGCAGCACACCGAGTTTCGCCTGGGCGCGCAGATCAACGTGGCCTACGGCGCGGACTATGAGCAACTGATGAGTGATCCGGCTTTTGCCGCGCGGGTGTCGATGGTGGCTACGCGCGC
>JBIHZW010000320.1:0-4046 GCA_044240245.1 Pseudomonas sp.
CAGGCAGCCTTCGTCAAAGGCGGCACCGACAGCCAGATCGAGACCCAGAGCCTGTTCTGGCGCGAGCTGCTGCCAAGCCAGAAGCTTTCGATGCACGCCGAGCATGAGTTCAGCGAGCAGATCAAAGCCCTCGGCCCGATCACCCACGTACGGGTGAACGTGTTCCCGGACGGCGGTATCAGCCGCCTGCGCCTGTTCGGCAAAGTCGCCAAGTAAGCCAATAAACCCCTCTCCCATTGGGAGAGGGGCATAAACGAACGAACAAGAAGACCAACATGCGCAAATTGATCATCGAGCCGCTGAGCAAAGAAGCCTTCGCCCCCTTTGGTGACGTTATCGAAACCGAAGGCAGCGAATTCTTCATGATCAACAATGGCTCCACTCGCCGCTATCACAAACTGGCCACGGTCGAGACCGCACAGCCAGAGGATAAGGCGATCATCAGCATCTTCAGTGCCGAGGCCCTGGATATGCCGCTGACCATTCGCATGCTGGAGCGTCATCCGCAGGGCAGTCAGGCGTTTATTCCGCTGCTCGGCAACCCCTTTCTGATTGTGGTCGCGCCAGTTGGCGATGCACCTGAATCAGAGTTGGTCCGCGCCTTCCGCAGCAACGGCAGGCAGGGCATTAATTACCATCGCGGCGTTTGGCACCACCCGGTGCTGACGATCGAAAAGCGGGATGACTTCCTGGTGGTTGATCGCAGTGGTTCTGGCAACAACTGCGATGAGCATTTCTTTACCGACGACGAGCAACTGCTCCTCGCCCCCCACCAATAAGAGAAGCCCAGCATCGGCGTGCCGGCACTGGGAAAGAGGTACTGATTGTGGAAGCGCATTTTACTGAGTGGCTGAACCTGGGTATCCGCTGGATCCATATGATCACCGGCATCGCCTGGATCGGCGCATCCTTCTATTTCGTCTGGCTGGAAAACAACCTCAACCGTAGCAACCCGCGCGAAGGCCTGTCCGGTGACCTCTGGGCGATCCACGGTGGCGGTATCTACCACCTGGAAAAATACAAGCTGGCTCCGCCGAAAATGCCGGAGAACCTGCACTGGTTCAAATGGGAAGCCTATTTCACCTGGCTGTCGGGCGTGGCCCTGATGCTGGTGGTCTACTACCTCAACCCGAGCCTGTACCTGGTTAAACCCGGCGTTGATCTGGCACCGGAAATGGCCATTGCCATCGGTTTCGGTTCGATGGTGGCGGGCTATGTGGCGTATCACTTCCTCTGCGACTCGCCGCTGGGCAAACGCCCGGCCCTGCTCGGCGCCGTGCTGTTCGTGCTGATCATCGCTGCCGCCTATGGCTTCAGCCAGATCTTCAGCGGCCGCGCGGCCTATATCCATGTCGGCGCCATTATCGGCACCATCATGGTCGGCAACGTGTTCTTCACCATCATGCCGGCCCAGCGCGCGCTGGTTAAGGCCATCGAAGACAACACCACGCCGGACCCAACCCTGCCGGCCAAAGGTCTGCTGCGTTCGCGCCACAACAACTACTTCACCCTGCCGGTGCTGTTCATCATGATCAGCAACCACTTCCCGAGCACCTACGGCAGCCAATACAACTGGCTGATTCTGGCGGGCATCGCGATGCTGGCGGTACTGGTGCGTCACTACTTCAACACGCGTCATGACAGCAGCAAGTACATCTGGACTCTGCCTGCCGCCGCACTGGGCATGATCTGCCTGGCATTCGTCACCGGCCCGAGCATGAAGGCTGCCGCACCGCAGAAGCCGCAAGCTGCGGTAATCAAGTACGCTCCGGTTCCGGCCACTGGCATCAGCGGCCGTCCGGAAGTTGTTGCCAAGGCGGCCGAAGCAGCCAGCAAGCCGGCAGAAACCGCAGCGGCCCCTGAGGCCAGTGCTCCAGCAGAAGCCGCAGCTGGCGCGGGCGACTTTGCCCAGGTCAACAGCGTGATTCAGGAACGCTGCAGTGTGTGCCACTCGGCCACACCAAGCAGCCCGATGTTCAGCGCACCGCCTGCCGGGTTTGTCCTCGACACGCCGGAGCAGATCAAGGCCCAGGCCGCGAAGATCCACGCGCAAAGCGTTGCTTCGCAGATCATGCCGCTGGGCAACATCACCCAGATGACCCAGGAAGAACGCGAGCTGATCGGCTCATGGATCGACCAGGGCGCACAGCTCAACTGATCCACCTGAATGCCGCGCCCCCAAGGGCGCGGCATTTTCTTATCTGCCCGGCCAGAATTCTCCGCTACAGGCGTGTGAACGCGCAGCCATGAACAACCCGCCGCCACAACGCCAAGTCTCCCCCTAATTGTCATCCGCAGCCCGCTACGTCTGGCTGCATGCTGATGCGCGCAGCCTTTAACAGCCAGGCAATCCCCTCTAGAACAAACCGCTTCCGCTGACCGCGCAGCTATCTGACTGACGGTTCATTTTTTGTGCACAATCTTAAAATAAATTGTTTTTATCGGTGTGAACAAGTTGCTATAGTCGATCCATTCTGACCATGCGGACAACTTCTACCCCGGTACAGAACAGAGGCGCCGTGAAGCCTCGCCAAGCCCATGACCGTATAAAAACAACTGGCAGGCTCTGATATGACCACGACTCGCAGCACAGAGACCACGGCTCCGCCTGTGGCAAACAACGACCTGATCTACCAACTGCACGACACCCCGGCCTTTGCTCCGGCGATCTTCGCCGCGTTGCAGCACGTACTGGCCAGCTTCGTCGGTATCATCACCCCTACCCTGATTGTTGGTGGCGTCCTCGGTCTCGGTGCCTATGTGCCGTATCTGGTCAGCATGGCGCTGTTCGTGTCTGGCCTCGGCACCTTTATCCAGGCTAAGCGCATTGGCCCGGTCGGCTCCGGCCTGCTATGCCTGCAAGGCACCAGCTTCGGTTTTCTCAGCGTGATTCTCAGCGCCGGGTTTATCGTCAAGGGCCGCGGCGGCAGTGAGGAGGAAATTCTCTCGACGATCTTTGGCGTGTGCTTCTGCGCCGCCTTTGTCGAGATCGCCTTCAGCCAGTTCATCAACAAGCTGCGCCGAGTGATCACCCCAGTCGTCACCGGCACCATCATCTGTCTGATGGGCTTGTCGCTGATCAAGGTGGCCATGACCGATATCGCCGGCGGTTACGGCGCGGCGGATCTGGGCGCCCTGCACCACCTGGGCCTCGGCGGCCTAGTGCTGGTCACCATCGTTATCCTCAACCGCTTCCCATCGCAGGTGGTGCGCCTGTCGGCAGTGATCATTGGCCTGGTGCTGGGATTCACGGTGGCCTGGTTCACCGGCAAGGTGGATTTCGCCAATATGGCCCAGGTGCCGCTGATCAGCGTGCCGATGCCGTTCAAGTACGGCTTCAATTTTGACTGGATGGCGTTTATACCGATTGCGGTGATCTTCCTGATCACTCCGCTGGAAACCGCAGGCGACCTGACGGCCAACTCGATCATCTCCAAGCAGCCAGTCAAAGGTCCGCTGTATATGCGCCGGATCAAATCCGGGGTCTTGGCCGATGGTTGCAACTCGGCCATGGCAGCAATGTTCAACAGCCTGCCGATGACCACCTTCAGCCAGAACAACGGCGTGATCCAGCTGACCGGCGTGGCCAGCCGCCACGTGGCCTTCTACATCGCCGGCATTCTGGTGTTGCTGGGCCTGTTCCCGGCGGTGGGTGCGGTGCTGCAGCTGATGCCGAAACCGGTACTCGGCGGCGCTACCCTGATCATGTTCGGCACCGTGGCCGTCGCGGGCATCAAGATCCTTACCGAGGCGGGCCTGCATCGCCGCAACGTGCTGATCGTGGCCATCTCCCTCGGCTTGGGCTTGGGTGTTGCGGCAGTGCCAGAAGTGCTCTCGCAGATGCCTGATGCGCTGAAGAACATCTTCGGCTCGCCCATCACCATCGGTGCCTTCAGCGCGATTCTGCTGAATATCTTCCTGCCGGAAGAGCATCTGCAACTGGAAGAAAACGATTACGACCCCGAAGCGCACCTGCACACCGTGCTGCAAAATCCGCAGGACGACAGTGCCGCAGATGCGCTCAACAGCAGCCGTAACGAACTCAA
>JBIHZW010000321.1:0-4037 GCA_044240245.1 Pseudomonas sp.
TTGGCTGGGGTTACGTCCAGCGTCTCGTTTACCGCCACGCCTTCGCTGTGGTGCAGCAGGGCGATCGACAGGTAATCGGTCATGCCTTGCTGGTAGTGGGCAAACAGCACATGGCCGCCAGTGGACAGGTTGGATTCTTCCATCAGCTTCTGCAGCTGCTCCACGGCCTTGCGGCTGAACGCAGCGAAGTCCTGACCCTCGTCCAGGTAGTGCTTCAACCAGCCGCTGAACGGATACGCCCCGGATTCCTCATGGAAAAAGCCCCAGGCCTTGCCCTGCTTGGCGTTATAGCTCTCGTTGAGATCGGCGAGCATGTTCTCGATGGCTTGCGAGGCGGCCAGTTCGGTGTCCCGGGCATGCAGCACGGCTGGCGTGCCATCGGGCTTCTTGTCGATCAGGTGGACGATGCAGTGGCGGATCGGCATGGGGCTAGGTCTTCAGGTCAGTCGCAGGGGGGGGGATGGCTCCTCGGTTGTTGGTGAGGCCAACCCGGAGCCGATCTACAAAATGTGCGCAGAGTTTACCTGAGTACAGGTCTCTCTCCATCTGCCCACGTGCCATGCCAGGCGGTTAACGCGCCCGAAACCTGCCTCTGGAGCTCAATAGGCTAATGGCTAAATGCTGGCCAATTGCTCTCATGTTCGTCGATAAGTTCTTATTTTCAAGAAAATTGTCGATATCGGTTCGCGCAGATGAATATCCACGTCTAGGTTATGTAGCGTCCACACGACGCAGTAAAGGGACCTATCGCGGCGGTGTCACAAGCGCTGCCGCACCTAAACGCTCCATATATGGATTGGAGGCAGCATGCATAACAAGATTGTGAAAAGCGGCTTAATAGTGGGAAGCCTACTGGCGGCGATCTCGGGCGAGGTGCTCGCAGAGTCGAACAAAAGTAGTAGCCAGCTGTTTAATGCGTTTTGGAGCCCGACCCGCTTGGGACCTCTGGAATGTCGTTTTGGCCTGCTCAACAGCACGACATTGGGGTTGCCGCGCTGTATGCAGGCGAGCAACACCTCCACTCACCTGCAGATGTTCAAGGACATTGCCCAAGCCAATGATGGCAATCGGGCTGCAGGTTTGCCGGGTTACCAGCGCTCGATCGACTACGTGAAATCCACCCTGGAAAGTGCCGGCTATCGCGTAGAGGTTCAGCCGTTCCCCTTCACCGCCTATTACCCACAAGGGCCCGGCGAGCTGCAGGCCTTGGCGCCGACGCCGGCGGTGTATGAGTGGGATGTGGATTTCACCTACCTGTCGCAAACCGAAGACGGTGACGTCAGTGCGCCAGTGGCGGCTGTGGATATCGCGCTGGGTGCAGGCAACCTGTCCAGCAGTGGTTGTGAGGCGGAGGACTTTGTCGACTTCCCCTCCGGTTCCATTGCCTTGCTGCAGCGCGGCACCTGTAACTTCCAGCTGAAGGCGGAGAATGCCGCTGCGGCCGGTGCCTCAGGGGTGATTATCTTCAACCAGGGCGACACCGAGGACCGCAAGGGCCTGCTTAACGCCACTCTGGGCGACAGCTATGCCGGCGGTGTCCCGGTGTTCTTTGCCACCTACGATGTCGGCGTTGGCCTGACGCAGAGCCCAGATACCCAGGTGCGTATGCTGGCTGACGTGGTGCGCGAGCGCACGCAAACCTTCAACCTGATCGCCGAGAGCCGCCACGGCAATGCCAACAATGTGGTGATGGCCGGGGCTCACCTCGACTCCGTGTATGAAGGCGCGGGCATCAATGACAACGCATCAGGCAGTGCCGCATTGCTGGAGCTGGCGTTGCAACTGCAGAAGGTACGGCCGAAGAACAAGCTGCGCTTCGCCTGGTGGGGAGCTGAGGAGTCAGGGCTGGTAGGTTCGACTTACTATGTCAGCCAGCTGCCGGCCGAGCAGAAGAGCAAGATCAAGGCGTACTTGAACTTCGACATGATCGCTTCGCCAAACTTCGCCTACTTCATCTATGACGGCGACGGTTCTGCGTTCGGTCTGCAAGGCCCACCCGGTTCTGCAGCCATCGAGAAGCTGTTCGAGGAGTACTACAAACTGCGCGGCCTGCCTTCAGAAGGCGATGAAATCACCTTCCGCTCGGATTACGCGCAGTTCTTCCTCGATGGCATCGCCTTCGGTGGTTTGTTCACTGGTGCCGAGGTGCTGAAGACGCCAGAGCAGGCCAACCTTTATGGCGGTACTGCGGGGATCGCGCTTGACCCTTGCTACCACGCCAGTTGCGATGACCTGAACAACATCGCCCAGCGTGCCCTGGAGATCAATGGCGACGCGATGGCCTTTGTAACCAGCTGGTTGTCGTTCTCCACCAAGGTGGTCGATGACCAGATCGAGGCCGCTACGGCCGAGAAGAGTGTGGCGCGCAGTGCACAGAGCTACGACATCACTCACTGGGGCAAGCACTGGATCAAGTAATCGGCTGAAAAGCAAAACCCCGCCAGGGCTCAGCTCTGGCGGGGTTTTCTTTTTCTGCAATAAATCTGGGCGGCGGCTTGTGCTGCGGGCTTAGCTGGCCACCAACTGGCGCTGCTTCAGCGCATTCAGGCGCTCGATCATATAGCGCAGGTGCATATGCAGCTGGTACAGCTCGCTGGAGTAGGACAGCGGCACTTCGACCCGCGCCAGTTCGTCTTCCAAACGCTCCAGGCGGGCGATTTCGGCGTCCAAGTCGCTGGGTAACTTGCCCTTGTACAGCTGCTGATCGATCTCGCGCAGGTGCTTGTACCAACGGTAGATACGTGCGCGGATGCGCCATTGGTAGATCGGGCCGATGGCCTTGAACAGCGGGAACAGCAGTACCAGCAGCGGGATGGCCAGGATGATGTAACGGTCGGCCAGCGAGGCGATACGGAACGGCAGGTAGCGCTGCAGGATCGGCAGGCCCTTGTCGTAGTAGTAATCGGCTTCGCCTAGGGTGTTTAGCGACAGCGGCGGTTTGGCCGGATAACTGCCGGCCGGGTCGAGCAAGCTGCCGTTCTTCAGCACGGTTTTCGCTGCTTCGAGGATCAGCGGCGTGAGTGACGGATGGAACTCCTCACCGGCTACAAGGGTGGCAACCGGGCCGAGTGTGACGATGTCGCGATCCGGAGTGTTGTGCGACATATCGAGCATACCTTCGCCCACCTGCAGTTGGCTCAGATACGGCAAGCGCGCCAGATAGGCCTCGGTGCGGCGCAGGCTGACCAGGTGCACCTTGGGTTCTGCCGCCAGGCGCTGAATCAGCGCGTTTTCCGCCGGGCCGATAAAAAAGGCGGCGTCCAGCTTGCCCGCAATCAGCGCATCGGCGGCGCTGCTACCGCCCAACTGCTGCCAGCGCGTGGGGTACTGCGCCGGTTCAATACGATTGGCCGCGAACAATGCTGCAGTCACCGCCTGGGTGCCGCTGCCCTGGGAGCCAACCGCCAGACGCAGTTTCATCAGATCGCTCAGCCGCTCGAATTTTACCTTGTCACCGAGAAACAGCCACAGCGGCTCGCGGTACATCACGCCCAGGCCATTGAGCTTGCCGCGTGCCTCATCGCTCAGGGTCAGCTCCTGGCCGCTCTGTACCAGCGCCAGCTCCACTTCACCTGTGCCGAGTTTGCCCAGGTTGTCCTCGGAGCCTGCGCTCTCAACCAGCTCCAGGCTAAAGCCCTGCAACTCCAGTTCAGCCTGTAGGCGCTCACCAAACGCATGGTAGCCACCGCCCACGGCACCGGTCGCCATGCGCGCATGCATCGGTGGCGGCGGCGCGGCGAAATAGAACAGCGCGCCAACCAGCCCCGCAATTACCGGCACGATCCACAGGTTGGTAAGGATCAGGATTTTCAGGTCATTAAGAATGCGGCGCATGGTCAGTCCTTGTCGTTAGCTGGGCTGAGGATAGCTGGAATGCCTTGGCTATTGGTTTGTTGCGTGCGGGATTTGAGTCTGTGGCGTTTATCTGAAATGTGACGAAAATATGAAAAACATGTTGAGACACTTCAGCTAAGTCGATAGTTTCGCCAGCCTCAAAAAATAAATCGGATGCAGGGATGCGCTACCTCAAGGCCTAT
>JBIHZW010000322.1:0-4024 GCA_044240245.1 Pseudomonas sp.
GCCGTAACGAACTCAACGTGGCCCCGCGTACCAGTTGAGTCACTGCCCCTTTGCCTGACAGATCCTGCGGTTCGCCGCAGGTTCGAGAAACCTTGTAAGTCCAATAATAAGGAAACCATGATGAAACTGAAGCACCTGCCCCACGGCATCGCCCTCTCGGCTGGACTGTTTTCCGGTCAACAGGCTTTGGCCAGCGACGCCTTCCTCTGGCAAGACACCAGCCTCTCCTACCTGTATGGCAGCAACTTTCAGCGCCTGAACTTCAACGACGAAGAACAGCGCTCGCAAACCACTTTCACCCTGGAAAACGCCAGCGGCTGGACCTGGGGCGATACCTTCTTCTTCCTTGACTACATCGACGCCGACAACGCGCAGGCGCGGGGCAGCAACTTCGGCAATCTGGATGTCGACGAGAAGAGCAGTTTCTACTACATGGAATTCTCACCACGCGTCAGCCTCAGCTGGCTGACCGGCCAGGACCTATCCGTAGGCCCGCTGAAGGATGTCTACGCAGCCTTTACCTATGAAAAAGGCAACGGCGGCCCTGGCACCGAAAACTACCTGTACGGCATCGGTACTGCCTGGAACGCCCCAGGCTTTGCCTACCTGAACGCCAACCTGTATGCGGTCAAGGTCAACAACCACATCTTCTTCGATCATGACTTCAAGGCATCGGACAAGGGCAACGGCCACACCTACCAGCTGACCGTGAGCGGCGCATACCCGTTCGCCATTGGCGAACAGGACTTCGTGGTCGACGGCTATATCGACTGGCGCGCCCCTTCCAAGGACGCCGGCACCCAGACTTCGGTCGGCTCCTCAATCCAGATCAAATGGGATGCGGGCAAGGCGCTGTTCGGTGAAGGTCGCAAGCTGTATGTCGGTACAGAGCTGAACATGTGGCACAACAAGTACGGCATCCGGCCAATCGACGGTTCCACCGATGGCTTCGATCAGACCGCAGTACAAGCACTGGTGAAGTACCACTTCTAAGCCTATGTGCTGGATACGGGTTGCCGGGTAGGCGGCAACCTGTAACAAAAAGGGGATGGCATCGTTGCCATCCCCTTTTTTATTGCGCCTATCCCCCTTGTTACGCGCAGAAAAAACCGCTCACCAGGAGCGGTTTTTGTTAGCTCAGCACATCACTGCGATTGCGCGTCCTTGAGCTTTTTGCGCTCGATAAAATCCAGCTTCCACTGCTCCAGGCCGATGCGCTCGGCATCCAGATTAGCCTCGACCTTGTACTGGCTTTTCAGCGCGGCAATTTCGCTCTGCTGCTCGACCAGGAAGCGGTCAAAACGCTGCATAAAAGCCGCGTGTTTGAGGGTCGACAGCTTGAAGCTGCCACGGTTATGCGGCAACTGCGCGTCGAATATCAGCGCGCCCGGTCGTGCGCGGATGTTGTCCAGATAATGGGTGGCCACCACCACGTTGAAGTAAGCGCCATCTGTATCCTTCTTCAGCGCCTGGCGGATCATCTGGCGCAGATCATCGCTGTAGGTCAGCTCAATCTGCCCGGCATCGATACGCTCCTGATAGCCCCATGGCGTCCAGCCGTTGACCATGGCCAGGCGCTTGATCTGCTCGATGGGCTGGCCATGGCGCTGCGGCGCCACCAGCACACCATCGACATACTCGACCACACCCTGGCTGTAGCTCAGGGTCTTGCCGGCCTTCTGCTCCTGCGCCCAGGTTTCACTGTCGGGGTATTTGAAATCCACCTGGCCGCTAAGCAGCGCGGGCAACAGCTGCTCCACAGGCAGCACCTTGTAACTCAGCTCCACCTCGCTGGTCTGCGCGAACAGGTCGAACAGCTCACGGGCAAAGCCCTGGTACTGGCCTTGCGCATCGATGCTGTAGTGCGGCGCAAAGGCCAGCTTTTCTACACCGATCACATAACTCTCAGCGCTGACCGCGCTGGAACAGACAACGGCGAACAAACTGCAGACGTGCGAGGGCTTCACAGCAAACCTCCTGTTTAATCGTGGTATTGAAATAAATGGAACCGCCAAGGCGGTGGCAAGCAGTTCGGCGCTAGCCGCCGGTCATGCTCATAAAGCGCACCACCTGGACCTGTGCATCGGTCTCGAAGTGGTGACGTTCGGGTTTCAGTTGCAAGGCTTGCATCAAGGCTTCACTCAGGCGCTGGCTGTCGCCGGGGTGGGCACGCATCAGGCCTTTCAGGTCCAGGGCATTCTCATGGCCCAGGCAGAGCACCAGCTTGCCCTCGGCGGTGACCCGCACGCGGTTGCAGTCGCCGCAGAAGTTGTGGCTGTGCGGTGAGATAAAACCAACCTGGGTGTCGCTGCCGACCACCTGCCAGTAGCGCGACGGCCCGCCAGTCAGCTTGCTGCTGCGCACCAGGGCATAACGCTGTTCGATGCGCTCACGCACCTCATCGCTGGAGCAGAAGGTCTGCTCGCGCTGGTGGCTGGAAATACTGCCCAGCGGCATTTCTTCGATAAAGCTGATGTCCAGGCCACGCGCTATGGCGAACTCGACCAGGTCGAGCACTTCGTCATCGTTGCGGCCTTTCTGCACCACGGCGTTGAGTTTGATCTTGCGAAAACCGGCAGCGCGCGCCACCTCGATGCCTTCGAGCACCTGGTCGAGCTTGTCGCGTCGGGTAAAGGCGGCAAAGCGCTCGCGCTGCAGGGAATCCAGGCTGACATTCAGGCGCTTGACCCCGGCTGCGTGCAGTTGCGGCGCCAGGTCAGCCAGCTGTGAGCCATTGGTGGTAATGGCCAGGTCGTCCAGCTCCGGGCGCTGGCCCAGGCGGGTCAGCAGGCTGAGCAGGTTCTTGCGTACCAGCGGCTCGCCACCGGTGATGCGGATGCGTTTGACCCCGAGGCCGATAAAGGAGTCCGCCACTGCGTAGAGTTCTTCAAGGCTGAGGATCTGCTCGCGCGGGGCGAACACCATGTCCTCACTCATGCAGTAGGTGCAGCGAAAATCACAGCGATCGGTAACCGATAACCGTAGATAGGTGATGCGCCGACCGAAGGGGTCAACCAGCTGATTACTCACTACGTGTCTCCTGGAGCTCATCGAGCCGAGACTTTTTGTTATGAATGCATAGGGCAAGATAAAAACAGAAAAATTAAATTTTGTATACAACAACCTGACCTGCAAGTCAGATAGCCCGCCAGAGCCCAGGCCACAAGCCTTGAGCGCTGTGCAAAGCCGGTGCTACCATCCCCGGCGCTGCCCAGCGACGGGCGTTCGACAGAAGCAAAGAGGCTTATGACCAGTATTCGCGAGCGTAACAGAGAGCTGATTTTACGCGCAGCCAGTGAGGAGTTCGCCGACAAAGGCTTCGCTGCCAGCAAAACCAGCGACATCGCCGCCAAGGCCGGGGTGCCCAAGCCCAACGTCTACTACTACTTCAAGTCGAAAGAAAACCTCTACCGCGAAGTGCTGGAAAGCATCATCGAACCGCTGCTGGAAGCCTCGGCGCCGTTCAATCAGCCAGGCAAACCTGCCGACGTACTGCGCGCTTATATCCGCTCGAAGATTCGCATCTCACGCGAACTGCCGTTTGCCTCCAAGGTATTCGCCAGCGAAATCATGCATGGTGCGCCGCATCTGTCCGCCGACCAGACCGCGCAGCTGAACGCCCAGGCCAAGCACAATATTTCCTGCATCCAAGGCTGGATCGACCAGGGCCTGATGGCCAAGGTTGACCCGCATCACCTGCTATTCAGCATCTGGGCTGCAACTCAAACCTACGCCGACTTCGATTGGCAGATTTCCACCGTAACCGGCAAAGCCAGCCTGGATGAAGCCGACTACGAAGCCGCCGCGCAAACCATCATCCGCCTGGTGATCAAAGGCTGCGAGATCGACGAAACCCTACCTAGCTCGTCCGAGCAGGTCACCAACGCCTAAGCCCGGTTATCCGCCCTGCCCCTGGCTTAAGGCAGCCATAAATAAAAACGGTGAATGCCGTAAAGCATTCACCGTTTTTTTATTGCCGCTCTAGTAGCAGCGAAAGCCGCGCACTATCAGGCGGCGATACCCG
>JBIHZW010000081.1:0-13643 GCA_044240245.1 Pseudomonas sp.
TCATGCCGAAGGCGGCAGCGCTGGCAAAGTCCATGCTCGCCGGGATCGGCATAACGTTGTAGCCAGGCACCGCCACTTCTTCGGCAAAGCTGCCCCAGCCGGTAAGGGCCATGACCCGGTCACCGACTTTCAGATGGCTGACCTTTTCGCCCACAGCAGTTACCACGCCAGCAGCTTCGCCACCCGGAGAGAAGGGGAAGGGCGGCTTGAACTGGTATTTGCCCTCGATGATCAGCGTGTCGGGGAAGTTGACCCCGGCCGCGTGAACTTCCAGCAGCACTTCATTTTTCTTCGCTTCGGGGCTGGCGATTTCTTCCAGTACCAGGGTTTCGGCGGGGCCGAAGGCTTTGCACAGCACGGCTTTCATCGGGCTTTTCCTCTGCGGGTGGTGGCCATGCAGTGTAGGTGCGGGTGGTGCCCGGTCAACGAGCATGCCTGTGCCTGATGGTCATGCATAAGCTTGGGGCTTGGGCCGCCGCCTGACTGTGGCTATGCTAGGGGCTGAACTCTTGAGGAATACCGCCTGTGAAAGCCTGGATCGCATTGTTGTTGGCCCTGTCCCTGCCCTTGGCGGCGCATGCCTCGGAAGATGAAGAAGCCAAGGAAGGGACTGCGCCAGTGGTGTCCTACGTCACCCTGGTGCCGGCGCTGGTGGGCAACTTTGGCGAGGGGCCCAAGCTCAAGTTCTTCAAGGCCGACCTGTCCCTGCGGGTGACCGGCGCGGACGTCGAAGCCAAGGTCAAACACCATGAGCCGTTGATTCGTAATCAGCTGGTCATGCTGTTTTCCCAGCAGACCGAGGTGGCCATGGCAGCCCCGGGTGCGCGGGAGACGCTGCGCGCCGAGGCGCTCAAGCAGGTACAGGACGTGCTCACTCAGGAAGAAGGCAAGCCGCTGGTTGACGACCTGTTGTTCAACAACCTGATCATTCAATAAGCCTGCTCAGCGGGTGCTGCGCCATTTCAGCGCAGCGCCAGCACAGCTGCCCATTCCTCGGCGCTGACCGGCATCACCGAGAGGCGGCTGCCCTTCTGCACTAACGGCAACTCCAGCAGCGCACTCTGCGCCTTCAGCTGCGCCAGCGGGATAACCCGCTTGAACGCCTCGACGAACGCCACATCGACCGCACTCCAGGGATTCTTGGCGACGCTGGCCTTGGCGTCGAAATAATGGCTGTCGGGCTCCAGCGCGGTGGGGTCGGGGTAGTGTGGCGCGGCAATGCGCCCGATCCCGGCAATCCCTGGCTCCGGGCAACTGGAGTGGTAGAAGAAGAACAAATCCCCCGGCTGCATGCTGCGCAGAAAATTGCGCGCCTGGTAATTACGCACGCCATCCCAGCGCGCCTGCTCCAAGCGCTGCAGGTCGTGAATCGAGAGTTCGTCGGGTTCTGACTTCATTAGCCAATAAGGCATGAACTTTGCTCCTGTAATCCAGTCCGTTAGCGGGCAGGTGCTGTTTACCTGGTGGTGCCCGGCGTGTAGCAGTGTTGCACCCGGCGCGTGTGGATGGCTGCCGCTGTTGGACCTATAAAAATAATCGCCGCGAATACAGCGTGCGCTATGCCTTTAAGGGGGAGGCATTCGATGAAACGTAAACCAGATGTGTTGTTGATTTTGGTAATACTGTTCAGCCTGGGTGTGGTAACTACCGGTTATACCCAGAGTTTGTGGGATCGCCAGGCTGATGCGCCGGTCAGTCAGTCGCAAGCGGCTGGTTGAATCTGGTACGTACCGCAGGGAGTGCGGTACAGCCTTTATAGCGGCTTGATTCAATACCACGCCTTGTCCGTCACTGTGCCTTGCAGTGGCACATCCCAGCTGGCCATCGCCAGTCGATCTACCTGCTGACACTCATGCGCCAAGCCCAGTAATGTCGGTTTGTGCCAATTTTTGCGCAATGTGCGATATGCCAGGCTGCGGTCATAAAATCCGCCGCCCATGCCCAGGCGCGCGCCATGGCGGTCGAAACCGACCAGCGGCAGCAAGACGAGATCCAGCGTCCATACTTTGCGTTGCTGTTTGCAGTTGCGCCGTGGCTCGTAAATACCGAAGCGATTCTTCTGCAGGCGCTCGCCAATACGGATGCGTTGAAACACCATCTTGCTGCGCGGCCAGGGGCTGAGCACCGGCAAATAAGTCGCCTTGCCGCGTTGTTGCGCGGCATGTAGCAGGGGGCGCGGGTCAATCTCACCGTCATTGGGCAGGTATAGGGCAATCTGCTGCGCGCGGCGAAAGACTGGGTGTTGTGCCAGCTGTTTATACAAGCCGTGGGCGGCTTGGCGTTGGGCGTGGCGGCTGAGTGCACGGCGCTGTACGCGCATATGGCGACGTAATTGCGCGCGGGTTAGGGCTGAGGTATCGAGCATGGGTTGTTGCAGTAGCGATCACCACGGAAGGGTAACCGGCTGGAAAGAATGACTCCCCGACGTGCCGCTGTCGGCTTAGCCCTTGAACCCGAAAGTTCAAGGTGGAGGTTGCAGGAGGCGTTAAGGCTTTCCGTCAAGCGGACATGCACACCGGCTTCAACGTGCAACCTCCGGGGTTGTGCGAATCGGCTCAGGGACATCACCAACTGGCGCACACTCCAGGGAGCGGTGGCCAGTATACCCGAAAGCGCCGGCACGCAATCAGCTGCCTTGTTCATCGGCGTCCCGAGCCAGAGCGCTGTCGACCCGATTGAGCAGGCTACGCACCTGATCGCGGTTGGCGCCGGCCTGTTGATCAAGGTGTTGCTGTTTGTGTAGCAGGTCATGGGTAATGTTCAGGGCAGCCATAACCGCAACGCGGTCGGCACCGATCACTTTGCCGCTCGAGCGGATCTCCCGCATCTTGCCGTCCAGGTAGCGCGCGGCGCTTTCCAGATTGCTGCGTTCATCGCTCGGGCAAGCGATGCAATATTCTTTGTCCAGAATCTGGACGGTCAAGGTATTCGACTGGGTCATTAATCCTGCTCCAGGGCTTTGAGGCGCGAAATCATGGATTCGACCTTATGCCGGGCCATTTCGTTCTTTTCAATTAGATGGGCACGTTCTTCGCGCCAGGCCTTTTCGCTCGTCAGAAGCTGTCGGTTTTGCGCCTTGAGCTGTTCGACACGCTGGATCAGCAAGTCCAGCTTGGTCGTAAGAGCCTGCAGGTCGACGTCTTCCATGGTTCTCTACTCGTAGCTAGGTGAGTGGGCTGGCAGGTGAAAAATAGCGTCTTTGCGGCGTCTTCGACAGTACCGGAGGGTATGCGGTTCTGTTGCCTGGCGCGTTTGGCAGTGTGGGACAGATCGACGTGCTAGAGGTTGATGCATTTCACCCGCGGATCACTGGGTGGCAATTATTCGCGGTGGCTGACGCGGGTTTGTGCGAGCTCCGTCGAGCCGCTTGCATAGTCTTGGCACGCCTGCCGGTGCTAGGATACAAGGCCTCCATTCTAGTGATCGCGCAGCTTTGCGCCTAGTTATCTATGCCAACTTCAAATTCTCCGTACTCCGCGTTTGCCGCCCTGCTTGCCAGCAGCGGCCACACCATTTCCCCAGCCGAGTTGCATGGTCTGCTGCTCGGTCGCAGCTGTGCTGGTGCGGGCTTTGAAATCGACTCCTGGCTGGTGGATGCCGCCGAGCTGCTTGGCGCTGCGCCGGAAGATACTGTGCGCCAGGCGCTGATCGGCCTGCAGGAAATGGTCAAGAACGAGCTGACCAGCAACGATGTCACCGTGGTGCTGCTGTTGCCCAGCGACGATGCGCCGCTTAGCGAGCGTGCCGTGGCTCTGGGGCAATGGTGTCAGGGCTTCCTCGGCGGCTTCGGTCTGACTGCCCGTGACAGCGCCCTGAGCGCGGAAGCCATGGAAGTGCTGCAGGACCTCTCGGCGATTTCCCAGGTGCAGAACGCCCTGGATGAGTCCGATGATGGCGAGAACGATTACATGGAAGTGATGGAGTACCTGCGCGTTGCGCCGCTGCTGCTGTTCAGCGAGTGCGCCAAGCCAGTGGTCGCCGCGGCGAAGCCGTCGCTGCATTGATTTTCATGCAATAGAAGTGGACTCAATCTGCCCATGATCAGCATCCCCAAGTCGGAATACGCCCGTCGGCGCAAGGCGCTGATGGCGCAGATGGAACCCAACAGCATCGCGATTCTGCCGGCTGCGCCGGTCTATATCCGCAACCGCGATGTTGAGCATATCTACCGCCAGGACAGCGACTTTCAGTACCTCTCCGGCTTTCCCGAGCCGGAGGCGGTGATTGCGCTGATTCCGGGGCGCGAACATGGCGAGTACGTATTGTTCTGCCGTGAGCGCGACCCGCTGCGGGAAATGTGGGACGGCTTACGCGCCGGCCAGGATGGCGCGATCAGCCAGTACGGTGCCGATGATGCGTTTCCGATTGGTGATATCGACGACATCCTGCCGGGGCTGATTGAGGGGCGTGATCGGGTCTACTCCTCCATGGGCACTAACCACGAGTTCGACCGCCAGCTGATGGAGTGGATCAACGTGATCCGTTCCAAGGCGCGCCAGGGTGCCTCGCCGCCCAACGAATTCATCACCCTCGAACACCTGCTGCATGACCTGCGCCTGTACAAGTCAGCGGCCGAAGTCAAAGTCATGAAGGAAGCTGCGGATATCTCCTGCCGCGCCCACGTGCGCGCCATGCAGGCTAGCCGCGCCGGGTTGTTCGAGTATCACCTGGAAGCCGAGCTGGATTACGAGTTCCGCAAGGGCGGGGCGAAGATGCCGGCCTATGGCTCCATCGTCGCGGCGGGCAAGAACGCCTGCATCCTGCATTACCGCGAGAACGACGCACAGTTGAAAGACGGCGACCTGGTGTTGATCGACGCCGGTTGTGAAATTGACTGCTACGCCAGCGACATCACCCGCACCTTCCCGGTCAGCGGCAAATTCTCCCCCGAGCAGAAAGCCATCTACGAGCTGGTGCTGGCTTCCCAGGAAGCCGCGTTCAAAGAAATCGGCCCCGGTAAGCACTGGAACCAGGCCCACGAAGCCACGGTGCAGGTGATCACCGCCGGGCTGGTGGAACTCGGCCTGCTGCAGGGCGATGTGGCCGAGTTGATCGCCAGCGAGGCCTACAAGCCTTTCTATATGCACCGTGCCGGCCACTGGCTGGGCATGGATGTGCACGATGTTGGCGAGTACAAAGTCGGCGGCGAATGGCGCGAGCTGGAAGTCGGCATGGCCATGACCGTCGAGCCGGGCATCTATATCGCCGTGGACAATCAGGACGTGGCGAAGAAGTGGCGCGGTATCGGTGTGCGCATCGAAGACGATGTGGTGGTGACCAAAACTGGCTGCGAGATTCTCACCAGCGGCGTGCCGAAAACCGTCGCCGAGATCGAAGCGCTGATGGCCGCCGCACGCAGCGTGGCGGCCTAGATCATGCAACGGGTGGATATCGTGATTATCGGCGGCGGCCTGGTCGGCGCCAGCCTGGCCGTGGCCCTGCAGGCCGAGGCCAAGCAGCGCGGCTGGAGCATTTGCCTGATCGAGCCATTCACCCCGGGCAACGGCTATCAGCCCAGCTACGACGCACGCTCCACTGCATTGTCGTTTGGCTCGCAGCAGATTTATCAACGCCTCGGCCTGTGGCAGCAGATCAGTCAGCGTGCCGAGCCGATCAAGCAGATTCATGTTTCCGACCGTGGCCGTTTCGCTGCTGCGCGGCTGAGCGCCGAGGAAGAAGGCGTGCCGGCGCTGGGTTATGTGGTGGAAAACGCCTGGCTCGGCGAATGCCTGTGGCAGGCGCTGGATCAGCAGGTGGTGAGCTGGCGCAGCCCGGCGCAGGTTACGCGTATGCAGGCCTTGGCCGATGGCTACCGCCTGACCCTGGACGATGGCAGCGAGCTTGAATGCAACCTGGCAATTCTCGCCGAAGGCGGCCGCTCCGGTTTGCGCGAGCAATTGGGCATTGCTGTCAGCAATACGCCTTATGGGCAGAGCGCGCTGATCGCCAATGTCAGCCCGCAGGAAGCGCACAACGGCCTGGCCTTCGAGCGCTTTACCGAAGAAGGACCGATGGCCCTGTTGCCGCTGGCGGATAACCGCTGCGCCCTGGTTTGGACCCGCGCCACCCTGGAAGCCGAGCGGCTGTCGGCGCTGGACGATGCGGCGTTTCTCGCCGAGCTGCAGCAGGCCTTCGGCTATCGCCTGGGCAGTTTGCGTCAGGTTGGTACGCGGCATCTCTATCCACTGGCCCTGACGGCGGCCAAGGAGCAGGTGCGTCAGCATCTGGTGGTGCTCGGCAATGCCGCGCACAGCCTGCATCCGATTGCCGGGCAGGGCTATAACCTGTCGCTGCGCGACACCCTGGTGCTGGCCGAAACCCTGCTGGCCAGCAGCGCGCCTTTGGGCGATCTGGCTACCCTGCAGCGCTACCTGAGCAGCCAGCAGATGGATCAGCAGTTGACCGTGGGCTTCTCCGACCAGGTCACCCGCCTGTTCAGCACCGGCCAGCCGCTATTGGCTGCTGGGCGCAACCTTGGCCTGCTTGGCCTCGATCTACTACCTCCGGCGAAACGCTGGTTCGCCCGCCAGGCCATGGGCCTTGGCACTCGCTCGGAGCATTGATTCATGTCGGCAAACAAGCTGGCGCGCAAGGCGCGGTTGCTGCGCTGGGCGATGAACCTGTATCCACCGTATCTGGGCGCCGGCGTGCGGGTGCGGCAGATCAGCGCGGACTTCCGTCAGGTGCAGGTGAAGATGGGCCTGGGCTGGTATAACCGCAACTATGTCGGCACCCAGTTCGGCGGCAGTCTGTATTCGATGACCGACCCATTTTTTATGCTGATGATTATGGAAAACCTCGGGCGTGACTTTATCGTCTGGGACAAGGCCGCGCGCATCGACTTTATCGCCCCCGGCAAAGGCCCGGTGTACGCCGATTTCAGCATCGACGAACAACTGCTCGACGATATTCGCCAGCACACCGCTGACGGTGACAAATACCTGCCCGAGCTGCATGTGGAGGTGCGCGATGGCAGCGGCACCCTGGTGGCGCGGGTGCATAAAACTCTCTACGTGCGGCTCAAACCGCGCGCTCGGCAGGCAGCCTAAACAAGGAATATGTGATGCAAGCGGATCTGATCATTGTTGGCGCAGGCATGGTGGGCAGCGCCCTGGCGCTGGCCCTGCAGGATCAGGGGCTGGAGATTCTGCTGATCGATGGCAGCCCGCTGAGCGTCAAACCTTTTGATCCGCAGGCCGCCTTCGAGCCACGAGTCAGTGCGTTGTCGGTGGCCAGCCAACGCATTCTTGATCGCCTGGGTGTGTGGGACGGCATCGCCGCGCGGCGCGCCTGCCCCTATGGCGAGATGCAGGTATGGGACGGTTCCGGCACCGGGCAGATTCATTTCAGTGCGGCCAGTGTGCATGCCGAATCGCTCGGCCATATCGTCGAGAACCGTGTGGTCCAAGACGCCCTGCTTGAGCGCCTGCACGACAGCCCTATTGGCCTGCTGCCGGGCGCCCGCCTGGAGCAGCTGCGCCGCTCCGGCGATGGCTGGTTGCTCAGTTTGAGTGATGGCCGCGAACTGCGTGCGCCGCTGCTGATTGCTGCAGACGGGGCCAACTCGGCAGTGCGGCGCTTGGTCGGTTGCGCCACCCGTGAATGGGATTACCTGCACCACGCCATCGTCACCAGCGTGCGCTGCGCCAAGCCGCACCAGGCCACCGCCTGGCAGCGTTTTACCGATGACGGCCCGCTGGCCTTTCTACCGCTGGCTGGTCCTGAAGGTGAGCATTGGTGCTCGATTGTCTGGTCGGTCACCCCAACTGAAGCCGAACGACTGATGGCCCTGGATGATGCCGGTTTCCGTCGTGCGCTGGGCTTTGCCTTCGAGCATCGCTTGGGCGATATCCTCCAGGCCGATCCGCGCCTGTGTATTCCGCTGCGTCAGCGCCACGCCAAACGTTATGTCGAAGATGGCCTGGCGCTGATCGGCGATGCCGCGCACAGCATCCACCCGCTGGCCGGCCAGGGCGTCAACCTGGGCTTTCTCGATGTGGCGGTGCTGGCCGAGGTGTTGCTGCATGCCGCGCAACGTGGTGAGCGCTTGGGTGATGTGAAGGTGCTCAGTCGTTACGAGCGTCGGCGCATGCCGCACAACCTGGCGATGATGGCGGCGATGGAAGGCTTCGAGCGGCTGTTCCAGGCCGACCCACTGCCGCTGCGCTGGTTGCGCAATAGCGGCCTCAACTGGGTGGATGATCTGCCGGAAGCCAAGGCGCTGTTTGTGCGTCAGGCGTTGGGCTTGTCCGGCGATCTGCCCGATCTGGCGCGGGTCTAGCGCCAAGCCTGATTTATTGAAGGCAAAAAAAGCCCGGCTCTAAGGCCGGGCTAAAAGTGTGTAGGGAAGTACACACGGAGTTGCTGTCAGGTCATGCCCAGCCAGTTCGGCAATGCCAGGGAAACGGCAGGCACGTACGTGATGATCATCAGGAAGCTGAGTAGCAGCATCAGCCATGGCCAGGCGGCCTTGACCACCGCGGTCAGCGGCATGCCGGTCACCGCTGAGGTGACGAACAGGTTGAGCCCCACCGGTGGTGTGATCAATCCGATTTCCATGTTCACCACCATGATGATGCCCAGGTGGATCGGGTCGATGCCCAGTTGCACGGCAATCGGGAAGAGAATCGGCGCGAGGATCAGGATGATCGCCGACGGCTCCATAAAGGCACCCGCCACCAGCAGCACGATGTTCACTACCAGCAGGAACTGCCAAGGCTGCAGGCCCATGTCGACCACCCAGGCAGTGATGGTCTGCGGGATCTGCTCGGTGGTCAGCACGTGGGCGAAGAGCATGGCGTTGGCGATGATGAACATCAGCATGATGGTCAGCTTGCCGGACTCCAGCAGCACCCGTGGGCACTCGCGTAGGGTCATGTCCTTGTACACGAACAGCGCCACGAAGCCGGCGTAGACCGCTGCTACTGCAGCTGCTTCGGTCGGAGTGAACATGCCGGTGTAGATACCGCCGAGGATGATCACCATCAGCAGCAAACCCCACACGGCTTTGCGTGCGGTGCTGAGGAGCTCGCGGAAGCTGGCGCGCGGCATGGCCGGCAGGTTCATCTTCCGCGCGACAATATAGATCGCCACCATCAGAGCCACGCCCAGCAGCAGGCCCGGTATGACACCGGCCATAAACAGCTTGCCCACCGACTGCTCGGTGGCAGCGGCGTAGACCACCATGACGATTGACGGCGGAATCAGGATGCCCAGGGTGCCTGCGTTACACACGATACCTGCGCCGAACGCCTGCGGATAACCCGAGCGCACCATACCGGCGATGGCAATCGAACCCACCGCGGCCACGGTGGCAGGGGATGAGCCGGACAGTGCGGCGAACAGCATGCACGCCAATACCGCCGAGATTGCCAGGCCGCCACGGATATGGCCGACGCAGGCGTTGGCGAAATCGATCAGGCGCTTGGCCACGCCGCCAGTGGTCATAAACGCACCGGACAGCAGGAAGAACGGAATCGCCAGCAGGGTGTAGTGCTCGCTGGTTTCGAACAGCTTGATCGCCAGCGAACGCACCGAGTCCGGGCTGAACAGCATGATGGTCACCGAGCCGGCCAGGCCCAGGGAGGCGGCAATCGGCACGCCGATAAACATCAGCAGAAACAGCAGGACAAAGAGGAACAGAATGGTCATTGCTTGTGCTCCCCATGCTCATTGATCTTCAGTGCGTCGGCGGCTTCGTCAGCCAGGCCCAGGCCGGTCTGCTGGTTGCGCAGGATGCGCACGAAGATCTCAAAGAAGCGGATAAATACCATCGCGTAGCCGAACGGCACGATCAGGGTGATATGCCATTGCATGATGCCGTAGTGGCCGAGGTCTTCCGCACCGATGCCGGCGGTGAACAGGGTTTTCACCCAGTCGAAGCTGGCCACAGTGATCAGCCCGGCATAGCCCAGGCAGGCCAGGCAGGCGATCAGGCCGATAACCCGTTGCACCGGTTTGCTGGCCAGTTTCACCAGCGCATCGACGCCGATATGCCCTGCGGTGCGCACACCGTAGGCCAGGCCGAAGAAAATCAACCAGGCGAATAACGCCTTGGTCAGGGCTATGCTCCAGGTCATCGACTGGGCCATGCCGAGAATGCTGTCGCCGATGGCGAAGAAAAACTCACTGCTGCCTTCCCAGCGATCCGCCAGGTTGTAGAACAGTGTGTAAAGGTTATTGAGGATCACGTAGACGAAGGTCACCAGCGTCATGGCGGCCAGCAGGAACGCGATAAAGCCTTCCTCGAAGTGGTCCCAGACGCGCCGCAAGGCGTTCATCAATAGAATCTCCAGTGGTTAGGGGCGGCGTACCCAGGCAGCCCGCGAGGGTTGCCTGGGTATTCGGCCAATCGCGCAGCGGCAAGGCTGCGCTGTGGTTGGGTGCAGGCCGCAGCCTGCTCCGCCTTACTGGTTGGCTGCGTCGGCAGCTTTGATCAGGTCAGCACCGATTTCAGCTTCGAACTTGCTCCACACCGGCTTCATGGCATCGCGCCATTCATTACGCTGCTCAGGGGTCAGGGTAATGATCTCAGTGGTTTTCGCGTCGAGGATGCGTTGCTTGTCGCCTTCGTTGAGGGCGTCAGCCTGCTTGTTCACTTCGGCGGTCACTTCCACGATGATCTTGTCCAGCTCGCTGCGTACATCGGCAGGCAGGCTGTTCCAGAACTTGGTGTTGGTGATCAGCATGTAGTCCAGAACACCGTGGTTGGATTCGGTGATGAACTTCTGCACTTCATGCATCTTCTGGCTGTAGATGTTCGAGTAGGGGTTCTCGGCACCGTTTACTACGCCAGTCTGCAGGCCCTGGTAAACCTCGGCGAAGCTCATTTTGCGCGGGTTGGCGCGCACAGCCTTGAACTGCTCTTCCAGTACGGCGGAAGCCTGTACGCGGAATTTCAGGCCGCGGGCGTCTTTCGGCTCACGCAGCGCCTTGTTGGCGGACAGCTGCTTGAGGCCGTTGTGCCAGTAGGCCAGACCGGTGATGTTTTTCTCTTCCATGGACTTCAGCAGCGCCTGACCTTCCGGGCTCAGCTGGAAGCGATCGACGGCGGCCATGTCCTTGAACAGGAACGGCAGGTCGAATACCTGGATTTGCTTGGTGTACTGCTCGAATTTGGCCAGCGATGGGGCGATCAGCTGCACGTCACCGAGCAACAGCGCTTCCATTTCCTTACCGTCACCGAACAGCGAGGAGTTCGGGTAAACCTCGACCTTGACCTTGTCGCCCAGACGCTCTTCTGCGAGCTTCTTGAACAGCGCGGCGCCCTGGCCTTTAGGGGTGTGGTCGGCGACCACGTGGGAGAACTTGATCACGATCGGGTCGGCCGCTTGGGCCATACCGGCGATGCTCAGCGACAGGGCGCATGCGAGCGCCTTGGCAGTCAGTTTGAACATGGAGTCTTTCCTCTTGTTTTTGTATCACGTGATGCGCCGCAGCGCTGCAAGTCGGGCGAACACGCTCAAGTCTAGGCGGCCTGTCAGAAAATGACGGGCGTCGGGCAGATTGCCTAGAGCTGTGCGTTGATGAGTCGCCTGCAGGAGGCTAGAGCAACCGCCATGCCAGGCGCTGAAATGGCTGCTGTGAGTAGTGTGAAACGCAGCAGCGACAAGGCCTGGCGGGTTGTTGCAGAAGGTTTCGCTGGCTTCTGCGGAGAGGGATTGCGTAGCTTTTGGCGGAAATCCGCCTGCTAGTCGAGGCTGTCTGGCGAGCTTCCGCCAGCGTCGGCAAAGCTCAGGCCGTGTTTACGCAGTTTGTCGTGCAGGGTTTTGCGCGGCACGCCGAGTGCTTCTGCCAGGCTGCGCAGCGAGCTGTGCGAACGGCTCAGCTCGGCGCTGATCAGGCTGCGCTCGAAGGCTTCCACCTGGGCGTTCAGGCCGCCGCTGTTGCCGTCTTCATCGGGCATGGGCGCAGCGGCCTGGGCTTGCAGATCGAGATCCAGTTCCAGGCCGAGAGCGAAGCGTTCGGCGGCGTTCTGCAGCTCGCGCACATTGCCCGGCCAGGGATGACGCAGCAGCGCTGCGCGCTGGCCTGGTTGCAGGCTGCGTTCGGCCAGGCCATGGCGGCTGCTGGCGGCTTCGGCAAAGTGCTGGAACAGCAGCAGCGCATCTTCGCCGCGCTCGCGCAGGGCCGGGATGCGCAGCGGTGCGACGTTCAGGCGGTAATACAGGTCGGCGCGGAAACGCCCCTGGTCGGCGGCCTGGCGCAGGTCTTCCTTGGTCGCCGCGATCACCCGGATATCCAGGGGAATCAGCTGGTTGCCACCGAGGCGTTCGACCACCCGCTCCTGCAGCAGGCGCAGCAGTTTGACCTGGACTTCCAGGCTCATGCTTTCGATTTCATCGAGAAACAGCGTGCCGCCATTGGCGAATTCGAACTTGCCGATACGGCGCTTTTGCGCGCCGGTAAAGGCGCCTTGCTCATGGCCGAACAGCTCGCTTTCCACCACCGATTCGGCCAGGGCGCCGGCGTTGATCGCGACAAACGGCCCGGCACGGCGGCTGGACAGATCGTGCAGCGCGCGCGCCACCACTTCCTTACCGGCGCCGGTTTCACCGAGGATCAGCACGTCGCTGTTGATCCCGGCCAGCGCGCCGATCTGCTCGCGCAGGCGCAGCATGGCTGGCGATTGGCCGACCAAGCGCGCTGACAGGGTGTGGCGATCGGCCAGAGCCATGCGCAGGCTACGGTTATCCAGCACCAGGCGGCGCAGGGCCAGGGCGCGGCGCACGCTGTCGAGCAGGTCGTCGCTGGCGAAGGGTTTCTCGAGAAAGTCATAGGCGCCCGCGCGCATCGCCTGCACGGCCAGCGGCACATCGCCGTGGCCGGTGATCAGCAGTACTGGCAGCTCCGGGTCCTGCTCCTGCAGCTGTTGCAACAGTTGCAGGCCGTCGATGCCGGGCATGCGGATATCGCTGACCACTACGCCCGGCCAGTCGCGCTCGATGCGCGCGGCAACGCCATGGGCGTCGGCCAGGCTGCTGACCTTGAGCCCTGCCAGGTCGAGGGTCTGGCTCAGCGCCTGGCGCAGGTGGGGGTCGTCGTCGATCAGCAGCACCTGGGTGCGGGAATCGATCATGCTCATACAACAAAGTCCTCTGGCGACTGGGTTTTGATGCCCTGATCCGCGGCGCGCAGGCGCAGGGTCAGCTGGGCGCCGCCGTCGGGGTGGTTGGCGAACAGCAGTTCGCCGCCCAGGGCGCGCATCAGGGTATCGCAAATGGCCAGGCCGAGGCCGAGGCCCTGAGCGCTGGTTTTGGTGGTAAAGAATGGCTCGCGGGCACGTTGCAGCGCCTCCTGGCTAAAGCCGGGGCCATTGTCCCGCAGGTGTAGATCGACGCCCTCGGCAGTAAGTTCGGCACTCAGCCACAGGCGGCGTGGCTGCGGCACTTCGCTCAAGGCGTCGAGGGCGTTGGCCAGCAGGTTGCCAAGCACCTGACGCAGGCGGGTTTCCCCGGCCTGCACCCACAGGGTGGCGTTCGGCAGGTCGCGAATCAGCTCGACTTGCATGGCCTGGCGGCGCTTGGCCAGCAGGGCCAGGGCATCGTCGATGGCCGGCTGCAGGGCCACGCTTTCCGGGGCGTGTCGATCACGGCGGGCGAAGGCGCGCAGGTGGGCGATGATCGAGGCCATGCGCTCGGTCA
>JBIHZW010000323.1:0-4002 GCA_044240245.1 Pseudomonas sp.
GTAAGGGAACATAATGCGACCACCGCGCCACTCTTCGATCTGCTTCCACCAGCTTGCCAGCGCATCCTTGTTCAGCTGCTCGCCGATCTCTTTAAGGATCGCGACCATCTCGGTCATCACGCTATCAACCGGACCGACGATTGGGATATCGGCCTTGATGGTCTTGGAGATGGATGCCGGATCGATATCGACGTGAATGATCTTGGCATTCGGGCAGAACTTGCTCGCGCCGTTGATCACCCGGTCATCGAAGCGTGCGCCAACCGCCAGAATCACATCGGCGTGGTGCATTGCCAGGTTGGCTGTATAGCTGCCGTGCATACCGAGCATGCCGAGAAACTGGCGATCGGTGCCTGGATAGCCGCCCAGCCCCATCAGGGTGTTGGTGACTGGCAGATTGAGCATCTGCGCCAACTCGGTCAGCGGCGCTGCAGCACCGCCCATGATCACGCCACCACCGGAGTAGATGACTGGACGCTTGGCCGTCAGCAGCAACTCGGCCGCCTTACGGATCTGCCCGGAATGACCGCGCAGAGCCGGGCTGTAGGAGCGCAGCTTGACCTTTTTCGGATAGACGTACTCGAACTTCTCAGCCGGGTTAGTCATGTCCTTCGGAATATCCACGACCACCGGGCCTGGACGGCCGGATTGCGCCAGATAGAAGGCTTTCTTCAATACTTCCGGAATCTCCGAAGCGTGCTTGATCATAAAACTGTGCTTCACGATCGGCCGTGAGATACCGATCATGTCGGTTTCCTGGAAGGCATCAGTGCCGACCATGTTGCTTGGCACCTGGCCAGACAACACCACCATCGGAATGGAGTCCATATAGGCGGTGGCAATACCGGTGATGGCATTGGTTGCGCCAGGGCCGGACGTTACCAGCACCACGCCGGCTTTACCGGTGGCACGGGCATAACCGTCAGCCATATGGGTTGCCGCTTGCTCGTGACGAACCAGAATGTGCTGAACTTCCGGCTCTTTGAACAGGGCATCGTAGATGTGTAGGAGAGCACCGCCTGGGTACCCATAGATATTCTTAACGCCTTCGTCACGCAAAAAGCGGACGACCATTTCAGCGCCGGATAAAAGCTCCACGTTGTTCACCTCTAAAACGCCAGAAAACCGCCCAACAAGGAGGACGGCCTAAGATAGGTTTACTGTCAGCAGAGCATGAGCGACGGTGGTCGCCGACTACGTCAGCTACAACTGAGCAAGTATTGGGAATACCCCAAAGTGTTGCGGGGTTTTCCCACCCAGCGCGAGGTAACGCGTTGCGGGTGTAACAGGTCGGCGCGGGTGTGCACCTCATGTCTACTGAGCTAAAGCCTGCTTGCGGCGGACTCCACTACAGCGAGCGTGGAATTGTTCGGATTCAGCGCTGCCAAGTCAAGCAATCCGTGATTGAATCTGCAATCTTCTGCTGTGACGCAGCGCAGGATGACGATTCGAACATTTTGGTTATAGTAGTCAGCAGGCACCGCAGCTCAATATAAGGAAACCGCATGCGCCGCATGATGATCACCAGCAGCTTGCTGCTCGCCATGAGCGCCACCGCCATGGCCAGCCAGGTTTACAAGTGGGTCGACGCCCAAGGCGTGACGCACTTCAGCGCACAGCCGCCACAAGGCCAAGAAGCCACCAGCATCAACACCGCAACACCACCGCCCAAACCTGCCGTCGCAGAAGAAAAGAAAGCTGCGCCGACCTTCGAGAGCATCGCCGACCCTGAGCAGGCGGCCATCGATGAGAAGGTCAAACAGGAAGTTGCGGCGAAGGAAGTGGAGCGCAAGAAGTACTGCGAAGATGTGCGCACCAACCTCTCGCAGCTGGAAAACAACCCACGTTTACGCATGGAAGTTGACGGCGAAGTACGTCGATTGAGTGAAGAAGATCGGCAAAAGCGCATTGCCGAAGCACAGAAGGCGATTGCCGAAAACTGCAAGTAATCCGGTTGGCGCGACTCAGCTCGCGCCAACAATCAGCTGATCGAACTCACCCAGCAGCTTGATCAGCGTCCTGGCTTTTTTGGCCTGACCGCCATACACCTGCTCGGCCATCGGCTGAATCCCGGAAATACTGGGCAATGCGGCCCCTGTTTCCAGCATCTGTTTCATCCTCGGTAGAAATATCCACTGCAGCCACTGCTCGAACGCCAGCGTATCGACACAGAACGGCTGCTGACTGGATAGCGCCTGCGCACTAGGCGCCTGTGCATCCCACCAGCCTTGCACGCGCAGCTCTCGCTCGATTAGCAGCAGTTGCTCAGCCACCGCAGGTACGCGCGCATCCATCAGAGGCTGACTCGCGCCTGTTCACGGGCCTGTGCAGCACCCGCAGCATCACCCTGGCGCTCGCGAGCCTGGGCGATCAGGTTCCACAGACTGGCCTGCAAGGCCGGACGACCGTTGGCATAGCTCAGACCACGGCGAGCGAACTGCTCGGCCTGGGCCGCGTCGCCTTGAGCCAAACGCACTTCGGCAAGCTTATAGAGCACCTGTGGTTCACGCGGTGCAATACGCTGAGCACGCTCCAGACTGGAGGCGGCGCCATTCAGATCACCACCACCCTGCTGCTGCTGAGCCGTCGTCAACAAGGCCAGGACTGGACCATCCAGCTGCTCATCCATGGCCAAACCACCACTTGGAATGCCACTGGGCGCCGGCGCGACATAGCCACCTTGGGTTGTGGCGGGCGGCGTAGCACTCCACGGCTGCGCAGTGCTGCCGGTATCCAGCGGGGCATTGCCTGCAGGGAACGACTGAATCGGCGCGGAACTCCCGCCACCACCCGGCACCATCACCACCACGCCAGAGTCTTCCGGCAGGGTCTGAGGCTGTGCAGCGGGGGCACCGTACCCACCTGGCGTACCCGACTGCGCGCCTGCTACCGCAGTACCGCCTTCAACTACCGGAATCGAGCCGCGCGGCACGCTGCTACAGCCGGCCAACAACAACGAAGCCGTTACAGCTGGAATCAACCACTTATTCACGTCACACCCTCTTCACTTAATCCAACCAGCCGCGTACCCAATCCATCACTTCGTTGACCGGCGCCTGAATACCACAGGCCGGCCCGGCGACGGGTTGGCTGCCGCGAATATACGGCATCTGTACTGCATTCGGACAACTCGGGTCAGTGCCCTGGCCGCTACTGGCATCCACCCAGGCCTGCACCACGTTATCCGGCACGGGCATATCCAGCGGCAGCGGGTCGGCCTTGCGCATAAAGTCAGTCCACACCTGCAGCGCACCAGTGGCACCAGTCAGCGGCGTTGGGCCGTTGTCATCACGCCCCAACCACACCACCGCCAGAACGTCCTGACTGAAGCCGGCAAACCAGCTGTCGCGCGAGTCGTTACTGGTGCCGGTCTTGCCGGCCAAGGCCAGGGAACGCGGCAGTTGGCTGTAGACCGAACGTCCTGTGCCTTCAGACATCGTGCGCTGCATGGCGTTCTGCAGCAGGTAGATGGCGCCGCTGTCGAAGCGCTGTTGAATCTGATACGGGTAGCGCTTGAGCGGTTCACCCTCAGCCGTCAACACCGCACGAATACCGCGCAACGGCGTATTGAAGCCGCCATTGGCCAGGGTCTGGTACATATTCGCCACGCTCATCGGGCTTAGCCCGCCAGCGCCCAGTAGCATCGACGGATACGCCGGCCACTCCTGCTCGACACCCAAGCGGTTCAGCGTTTTCAGTACTTCCGGCACGCCGATTTCCAGGCCGAGCTTGGCGGTCGACAGGTTGTAGGAGTTGACCAGGCCCTGATACAGATAAATCGTGCCATGGGCCTTGCGGTCGTAGTTCTGCGGGCTCCAGACCTGACCATCCTGACCCTTGATCGAGAACGGCTGATCTTCAAGCAAACTGGTCAGGGTGTACTGGCTCGGACGCTCCAGAGCCGTCAGATAGATTGCCGGTTTGATCAGCGAGCCAATCGGCCGCACCGCATCCAACGCCCGGTTGAAGCCGGCAAAGCGTGGCTGGCGACTACCAATAATG
>JBIHZW010000082.1:0-13575 GCA_044240245.1 Pseudomonas sp.
GCACCATCACCGCGCCGAACACTGGATCGTGGTCTCCGGCACCGCCGAGGTGACCTGCGATGACAAGGTGTTCCTGCTTACCGAAAACCAGTCGACCTACATCCCCATGACCTCGGTGCATCGCCTGAGCAACCCGGGCAAGATTCCCCTGGAAATCATCGAGGTGCAATCCGGCAGTTACCTGGGCGAAGACGACATCAAACGCCTGGATGATGTCTACGGCCGCACTCAAACCGCCACCCTCAGCCGCGCAACCAGCTGATACACAACCGCCAGTCCTGCACAGGGGCTGGCGGGCCAAAGCATGTACCCCGCCGCCCGGCCTTGTGTAGGATGAACGCCTGTTTATCGACCAAGGCCATCTTTCCCCATGCTATTCGGCGCAATTCTGCTACTGAGCTGGCTGATCCTGCTGATCCGCTACCCGAGCAAGGCCCTGCCGATCTCCCTCGGCGCGCTGATCGGCCTGGGCTTGGTCGCCAGTTGGGTGCTCTGGCAGGAAAGCCGCGAGAACCGCCACCTGGCCCACCTCGAATTACGCCTCGACTACACCCCGGACAGCTGCCCGGCAGATCGTCCGTTGGCCCTGAACCTGAAGAACGGCAGCGAAGCCGCACTGCTGGAGCTGCACTGGCAGATCGCCGCTTACCGCCCTGGCGACAGCATCAACCTGGCCGAGCGCCTGTATGAAACCCCGCGCTACAGCGGCCCCGGCGAATTGCTGCCCGGCGCCGACTGGCAAACCTGCCTGCCGCTACCCACCCTGCGCAGCGGCTACCGTGCCAGCAGCCTGGAGTTTCGCGCCGAGCGTTTGCACGGCAGCTTTAGCCGCTAACAGCCCCATTCATAACAACAAGGAAGCCTGCATGACCCAGCCCAGCGCACTGATCACCGGATGTTCCAGCGGCATTGGCCGCGCCCTGGCCGAGGTGTTCCAGCAGGCCGGTTATCAGGTCTGGGCCACCGCGCGCAAAACCGAAGACCTCGCCGCCCTGAGCGCCGCCGGGTTCCACGCCGTGCAACTGGACGTCAACGATGGCCAGGCCCTGGGTCAGTTGGCCGAGCGCCTGAAAACTGAGATCGGCGGCCTCGACGTACTTATCAACAACGCCGGCTACGGCGCCATGGGCCCGCTGCTCGATGGCGGCGTTGAAGCCATGCGCAAGCAGTTTGAAACCAATGTGTTTTCGCTGATCGGGGTAACCCGCGCACTGTTCCCGCTGCTGCGGCAGAACAAGGGCCTGGTGGTGAATATCGGCAGCGTCTCCGGCGTGCTGGTCACCCCGTTCGCCGGCGCCTACTGCGCCTCCAAGGCCGCCGTGCATGCCCTGACCGATGCCCTGCGCCTGGAACTGGCGCCCTTCTCTATCGACGTGATGGAAGTGCAGCCCGGCGCGATTGCCTCCAGCTTCGGCGCCAATGCCAGCCAGCAGGCCGAACAGCTGATCGACGAAGCCTCGCCCTGGTGGCCGATCCGCGACGGCATCCGCGCCCGCGCCAACGCCTCGCAGGACAACCCCACACCCACCAGCCACTTCGCCCGCAACCTGCTGGCCGCCGTGCAAGGTAAACCCCGGCCAAACCTGGTGCGCCTGGGCAATGGCAGCCGCAGCATGCCGCTGCTGGCGGCCCTGGTGCCTAAACGTCTGCTCGAAGCGGTATTAAAGAAACGCTTCGGCCTCAACCGCACCCTCTGATCCCCCCACCAGGAGCACAGCCGATGAATTCGCCCAGCCCCAGCAGTGTCCCGGTTACCCGCCTGGCTCTTAGCGGCGTGGTGGCGGTTGTCGTGCTTAATCTGCTGCTGCGCACCTTCGTCAAACTCGGCGGGCTGTTTACCACGGTGCTTATCGCCGCCCTGGTGGCCGCCGGCCTGACCCTGTGGTTCTCCTGGCGCAACCGCCGCGCGCCCCTGCAAGGCGAACGTCGCCGTCTGCTCGCACTCTACGGCGGCATCCTTGCCCTGCTCTATCTGGGTCTATTGGCAATGATGGCGCTGCAGGACGATCCCAGCCCCATGGGGTTGCTGATTTTTGGCCTGCATTATTTTTGTTATCCGCTGATGGCCTGGCTGTTTCTCGCCAAGGGTTTTGGCCAGCACCGTGAGTGACTGCATCCAGAAACGCCCCACAGACGCAGGAACACCCATGTCGTCCATCCGGCTGATCAGCATGACGGCGCTTGCCTTGATCGCCTTCGCCGCCAACTCCCTGTTCTGCCGGGCCGCGCTCGCCGACGGCAGCATTGATGCCGCCAGCTTTACCAGCATTCGCCTGCTCGCCGGAGCCGCAGTGCTCTGGCTGATCGTGCGCATTCGCGCAGGCAACACAGTTGGTAAAGGCAACTGGCTATCGGCGCTGGCCCTGTTTGCCTACGCCGCCGGCTTTTCCTTCGCTTACCTCGAACTGTCGACGGCCACCGGAGCCCTGCTGCTGTTTGGCGCGGTGCAAAGCACGATGATCGGTTACGGCCTGTACCGCGGCGAACGCCTGCGAGTGCCCCAGCTCGGCGGCTTGTTGCTGGCGATTGGCGGACTTGTCGGTTTGCTATTGCCGGGGCTTTCCGCACCGCCGCCATTGGCCTCGGCGCTGATGCTGGGCGCGGGGATCGCCTGGGGGATCTACTCGCTGCGCGGCAAAGGTGCAGGCGACCCTCTGCGAGTCACCGCTGGTAATTTCCTGCGAGCGGTGCCGATTGCCCTGATCCTCAGCGCCGCGATGCTCGGTGATATCTCTCTGCAAAACTCCGCCGGAATTGGCTACGCCATCGCCTCGGGTGCGCTGGCTTCCGGGCTAGGTTATGCCGTCTGGTACAGCGCGCTACCAGCCTTGAAAGCCAGCACGGCCGCCAGCGTGCAACTCAGCGTACCGGTTATCGCCGCCCTGGGCGGCGTGGTGCTGCTCGCCGAGCCCCTCAGCCTACGCTTGCTCCTGGCCTCCCTGGCCATACTCGGCGGCATTGCCCTGGTGATCCTGACGGGGCAACGGAGCAAGCCAGCCGCTAACGCGGCAGCCAGCGTATGAGCTAGTCCCTAAGTTGCCGCTTGCTGGTTTTCAGCAAATCTTCCGGGGTGATATAGCCCACCGCATCGCCCTTGCTCTGGGCGCTGCCCGGTTGCGCTTGATGGAGGATACGGCCCTTCATCGAGAGCAATACAAACTACGCTGCAATAACCTCTCCGATGCACTACGAACGTTGAAGCGCCCCCAGTCGATAAACGAGGGTAATCATGATCACGCTCAAGAAATCTGCCGCTGCTGCGCTAGGCGCTCTGATACTGCTGTTGTGCACGCTGGCCCAGGCGAACACGGCAGCACTGCCCGATGTCGAGCTGAGCCCTGAGGAAGAGGCCGAAATCGAGGCCATGGTCTTGCCCGTGCCGGAGAACCGGATTGTTGACTTCGACACCATGCGCAAATACCGCGTGGTGCGGGTGCTGGTGCCGTACAGCCGAACCTTCTTCGCAGTTGATCGCGGCCGCCAACAGGGTATCAGCTACGAATTTGGCAAAGCGCTGGAGGTCTGGCTGAACAAGCAACACCCCTATGAGCGCAAGTCACTGCAGTGGCGGGTGTTGTTTATCCCGGTCGCGCGCAACGAGCTTATTCCCAAGTTGCTCGAGGGCGTCGGCGACATCGCTGCCGGTGGCCTGACCATCACCGAGGGGCGCTTGAACACGGTGGATTTTGCCGACCCGTTTGCCTCGGGCATTCGCGAGGCGGTGGTCACCGGCCCCGGCAGCACGCCGCTGAGCAAGATCGAGGATCTGGCCGGTCGAGAAATCATGGTGCGGGCCTCCAGCAGCTACTTCGAACACCTGGTCAATCTCAACAAGAGCTTCAAGGAACAGGGCCTGAGACCCATCGACATTAAACCGGCAGACGAAAATCTGGAGTCCGACGATCTGCTGGCAATGGTCAATGCGGGCCTGATCGAAGCCACGGTGGTCGACCGCTATATCGCCGAGGCCTGGAGCCCGCTGTATACCGAGATGCAGATTCACGACGCGTTTTACATTCATCAAGGTGCGGAATACGCCTGGGCCATCCGCAAGGGCAGCCCGCTGCTGAAGAAGGAGCTGGCGGCCTTCGTTAAACTGCACAAGCTCGGCACCCTGTTTGGCAACTCGCTACGCAACAAGTACGTGAAAAACAGCAAGCGGGTGCTCAATGCCACCGCGGAAGATGAGATGAAGAAGTTTCAGGAGATGGTCGGCTTGTTCCAGAAGCATGCCGACACCTATGCCTTCGAGTATCTGATGCTGATGGCCCAGGGCTTTCAGGAGTCCAAGCTGAATCAGGGCGCCCGCAGTCACCGTGGCGCAGTGGGGGTCATGCAGCTATTGCCCACCACGGCTGCCGACCCAGCCGTCGGCATTAAAGACGTCGACAAGAGCGCGGACAAGAATATCGAGGCCGGCAGCAAGTACATGCGCCTGCTCGCCGACAAGTACCTCAACGACCCTGAGCTGACGCCCCTCAACAAGACGCTGATGGCCTTCGCTGCCTACAACGCCGGGCCCGGCAACCTGCGTAAGTTCAGACGCCTGGCGGAAGAGTCTGGGTTGGATCCGAATATCTGGTTCCACAATGTCGAGCACTCTGCCGCCCGTGTAGTCGGCCGGGAGACCGTCGACTACGTGGGCAATATCTACAAGTACTACGTGGCGTACAAACTGGTGGCCGAGAAAAGCAAACAGCGTAAGGCTGTTCAGCCTTAAATCTATAACCCGAGCCCTGGCCTACCCGCGCTTGATGGTCTTGAGCAGATCTTCCGGGGTGATATAGCCCACCGCGCCGCCCTTGCTCTGGGCGCTGCCCGGTTGCGGCTGATGCAGGATATGGCCCTTCATCTTGCCAATGATGTGCATCTCGCAGGGTTTGCAGTCGAACTTCAGGGTCAGCACTTCGTCCTGATGGATCAGCTGCATATCCGACACTTTGGTGCGCACGCCGGTGACGCCCTTGGCCTGTTTCGGGCACAGGTTGAAGGAGAAGCGCAGGCAGTGCTTGGTGATCATCACCGGCACTTCGCCCGACTCTTCGTGGGCCTCGTAGGCGGCGTCGATCAGTTGCACACCGTAACGCTTGTAGAAGGTACGGGCCTTGTCGTTGTAGACGTTGGCGAGGAAGGTCAGGTGCGACTCTGGGTACACCGGCGCTGGCACGCTGACCGGCTTACGCCCGCCACGCGGATGGGCGGCGACGCGGGCCTGGGTCAGGGCTTCGATGGCTTCGCGGCGCAGGGCCTTGAGTTGCGAGCCAGGGACAAACGGCACGGCCTCACAGTCAATCTGCGCGCCAGTGCTGTAGTAGATGGTGGTGCCCAGTTTGCTTAGGCCATCGGCCAGTTGCTCGCGAGCTTGCTCGGCATCCTTAGCGGCGGCGAACGGCCCGGCCAGGCTAACGCGAGCGCTGATGCCCTCCTCACTGGTGACGCTCACATTCAACTGATCGCCCTGCACCGCCAACTGCCAGCTGACCGCAATGCGGCGCTCGGCGGAGGTTTTCTGCAAGGCCTGTTGCCAGTTATGGTCGAGGTTGCGGTTGAGCGGATGCTGCGGGCGCACGCGGTGCATGGCTTCGGGCATCTCATTAGGCTCGACGCGGTAGCGGTAGCGCTTCTCGCCGTCTTCTTCAAACTCGCCTTTGAGCTCGCAGATGTTGCTGCGAAAGCCCACCACTTCGCGCTTGATCAGCACGTTCAGGCCATCGCCGTTGGACAGCGGCGTATCGGTGACGGCAATCAGGTCGCGCTTGTTCACTTTCTCGATATATCCCACCGCCAAGCCGGTAAAGGTCGGCGAGTCGAACGCGCCGATGTCCACCTTGCGGTCGGTGACGAAATAATCAGTGCTGCCGCGGTGGAAGGTCTTGTCGGTGTCTGGGGTGAAGAAGTGCTCGGTGCGGCCGCTGGCGGCGCGGGCCAAGTGCGGGCGCTGCTCGAGAATCGCATCCAGCTCGCGGCGGTAGTGCGCGGTGATGTTTTTCACGTAGCTCATGTCCTTGTAGCGCCCTTCGATCTTGAACGAGCGCACACCGGCATCCACCAGATGAATCAGGTTGTCGGTCTGGTTGTTGTCCTTCATCGACAGCAGGTGCTTATCAAAGGCCACCACGCGGCCCTGATCGTCCTTCAAGGTGTATGGCAGGCGGCAGGCCTGGGAACAATCGCCACGGTTAGCGCTACGGCCGGTTTGCGCGTGGGAGATATTGCACTGCCCGGAGAAGGCCACACACAGCGCGCCGTGGATAAAGAACTCCACCGCCGAATCGACGTTGCGGCAAATGTTGCTGATTTCTTCCAGGTTCAGCTCGCGGGCCAGCACCAGCTGGGAGAAGCCGGCGTTGTCGAGAAAGCGGGCTTTTTCCAGGGTGCGGATATCGCACTGGGTGCTGGCGTGGATCTCGATGGGCGGCAGGTCCATTTCCATCACGCCCATGTCCTGCACGATCAGCGCATCAATGCCCGCCTCGTAGAGCTGCCAGATCATCTGCCGCGCCGGCTCCAGCTCATCCTCATGCAGGATGGTGTTGAGGGTGACGAACACCCGCGCATGGAACAGGTGGGCAAACTGCACCAGCTCGGCAATGTCCGCCACACTGTTGCTGGCGTTGTGCCGCGCACCGAAGCCGGGGCCGCCGATATACACGGCATCGGCGCCGTGCAGGATGGCCTCTTTGGCAATCGCGGTATCACGCGCGGGGCTCAGCAATTCGAGGTGGTGCTTGGGCAGGGACATGGTTTCGCTATCGGGCAGTCAATCAGGCCGAGCATTTTACTCGGAATAGTTGATTTGTCTGTGCCCGCTTGGCAGCCGCACAACAACTGTATAGGCATACAGGTAAAAGCCTGCGTAGAATTGCCTCTCAACACAGACCCGAGAGCAACGCGGTGGACTTACAACAGGGCTTTCTGCTGACCCGACACTGGCGTGATACGCCGGCCGGCACGCAGGTGGAGTTCTGGTTGGCCACCGACATCGGCCCGCGCCTGCTGCGCTTGCCGCTGCAAACCTCGGTGGCCTTTATTCCGGCGGCGCAGCGCGGGCAGGCCGAAGCGCTGCTAAGCAAAGAGCGCGGCGTCGAACTGCGTCCGCTAGGCCTCAAGGATTTTCACCAGCGCCCGGTGCTGGGCCTGTATTGCCAGCAGCATCGCCAGCTGATGGACCTCGACAAACTGCTGCGCCGCGCCGGCGTTGAGGTGTATGAGGCCGATGTGCGCCCGCCGGAGCGCTACCTGATGGAGCGCTTTATCACCGCGCCGGTGCTGTTTGCCGGCACGCCCGACCCGAGTGGCAATGGCCTGCTGCTGGATGCGCAGATCAAACCCTGCACGGATTACCGCCCTACCCTCAAGCTGGCCTCACTGGATATCGAAACCAATGCCTTCGGCGAGCTGTACTCGATTGCTATCGAGGGATGCGGCCAGCGCAATGTGTATATGCTCGGCCGCGCGCCCGAACAGCCGCCAGCAGTGGACTTTCAGCTCGAGTACTGCGCCAGCCGTGGCCAGCTACTCGAATGCCTGAATCAGTGGATGGCCGAGCACGACCCGGACGCAATCATCGGCTGGAACCTGGTGCAGTTCGACCTGCGCGTTCTGCACGAACATGCGCGCAACCTGGCCATCCCCCTGCGTTTGGGCCGCGATGGCAGCGAGATGCAGTGGCGCGAACATGGCAGCCGCAATGGCCACTTTTTCGCCGATGCCGCCGGCCGGCTGATTATCGACGGCATCGAAACGCTGCGTTCGGCGACCTGGAGCTTTCCCTCGTTCAGCCTGGAGAGCGTCGCGCAAACCCTGCTCGGCGAGGGCAAGGATATTTCCACACCCTACCAGCGCATGGACGAAATCGACCGCATGTTTCGCGAGGACAAGCCGGCCCTGGCGCGCTACAACCTGCGCGACTGTGAGCTGGTCACGCGGATCTTCGCTAAGACCGCGATCCTCGACTTCCTGCTGGAGCGCGCCACGGTCACCGGCCTGCCCGCCGACCGTAACGGCGGCTCGGTGGCGGCCTTCGAGCACCTGTATATGCCGCTGATGCACCGCCGCGGTTTTGTTGCGCCGAATCTGGGCGACAACCCGCCCCAGGCCAGCCCCGGCGGCTTTGTGATGGAGTCGCAGCCGGGGCTGTACGAGTCGGTGCTGGTACTGGACTACAAGAGCCTGTATCCGTCGATTATCCGCAGCTTTCTGATCGACCCAGTGGGGCTGATCGAAGGCCTGCGCCAGCCGGACGATGCGCACTCGGTGCCGGGTTTTCGCGGGGCGCGCTTCTCCCGCAGCGAGCACTGCCTGCCGTCCATCGTCGAGCGGGTTTGGCAGGGCCGCGAGGCAGCCAAGCGTGAGCACAACGCGCCGCTGTCGCAGGCGCTGAAGATCATCATGAACGCCTTCTACGGCGTACTCGGCTCCAGCGGTTGCCGCTTTTTCGATACGCGCCTGGCCTCCTCCATCACCCTGCGCGGCCACGAAATCATGGCCCGCACCCGTGCGCTGATCGAGGCCGAGGGCTATGCGGTGATTTACGGCGATACCGACTCCACCTTTGTCTGGCTCAAGCGCCCGCACGCCCAGGAGGATGCCGCGCAGATCGGCCGCGCCCTAGTGGCCAAGGTCAATGCCTGGTGGCGCGAGCATCTGCACAATGAGTACGGCCTGGAAAGCGCCCTGGAACTGCAGTTCGAGACCCACTACAACCGTTTTCTGATGCCGACCATCAGAGGCGCCGAGGAAGGCAGCAAGAAACGCTACGCCGGCCTGGTCAACCAGGCTGACGGCAGCCACGAGATGGTCTTCAAGGGCCTGGAAACCGTGCGCAGCGACTGGTCGCCGCTGGCCCAGCAGTTCCAACGTGAGCTGTATGAACGGATTTTCCTGCGCCAGCCGCACCAGAGCTATGTGCGCGACTATGTCGAGCGCACCCTGAATGGCGAGCTGGACGAGCTGCTGATCTACCGCAAACGCCTGCGCCGCAAGCTCACCGACTATGAACGCAACGTGCCGCCCCATGTGCGCGCCGCGCGCCTGGCCGACGAATACAACGCCCTGCACGGCCGCCCGCTGCAATACCAGAATGGCGGCTGGATCAGCTATGTGATCACCACCGCCGGCCCGCAACCGCTGGAAGCGCGCAGCGCCGCCATCGACTACGAACACTACCTGACCCGCCAGCTGCAGCCGGTGGCCGATGCCATCCTGCCGTTTGTTGGCGACGACTTCGCCACGCTAATCGGCGGACAGTTGGGTTTGTTCTAGTCGCCAGCCCTCACTTATTACTCGTCAGGACGACCCCCAAATGCTGCACACCCTCGCCGTCGCCAACTACCGCTCAATCAACACCCTGGTGCTGCCGCTGGGTCGGCTCAATCTGGTGACCGGGGCCAATGGCAGCGGCAAGTCGAATCTCTATCGCGCCCTGCGCCTGCTGGCGGAAACCGCCCAGGGCGGTGTGGTCAATGCATTGGCCCGTGAAGGCGGGCTGGATTCCACTTTCTGGGCCGGGCCGGAAACCATCAGCCGGCGCATGCTCAGCGGCGAGGTGCCGGTGCAGGGCGGCCCGCGCAAGGAGGCCAGACGCCTGCGCCTGGGTTTTGCCGGCGATGATTTCAGCTATGCCATTTCCCTCGGGCTACCGGAGCCAAGCCTGTCCGCCTTCGCGTTGGACCCCGAGATCAAGCGTGAATGCATCTGGGCTGGGGCCAGCTATCGCCCTGCCTCATTGCTGGTGGATCGCGCCGGGCCGATGGTGCGTATACGTGAGGGGCGTAATTGGCAGGTGATGGCCCAGCACCTGCCAAGCTTCGACAGCCTGTTCGATCAGATCGGCAATGATCCCGCCTGCCCGGAAGTGTTCCAGCTGCGCGAACATATCCGCCGTTGGCGTTTCTACGATCACTTTCGCAGCGATGCCGAAGCGCCCGCGCGCCTGCCACAACTGGGCACCCGCACCCCGGTGCTGCACCACGACGGCCGCGACCTGGCGGCGGCCTTGCAGACCATTCGTGAAATCGGCGATCCCGCCGCGCTGGATGCGGCGATCAGCGACGCCTTCCCCGGCGCACGTCTGCGCATCGATATACAGGTCGGCGGGCGCTTTACCGTCGAACTGCAACAGGAAGGCTTATTGCGGCCGTTGTCGGCCAGCGAACTGTCGGACGGCACCCTGCGTTATCTGCTGCTGGTGGCTGCTCTGCTGACACCTAGGCCGCCATCCTTGATGGTGCTGAACGAGCCGGAAACCAGCCTGCACCCTGACCTGCTGCCCGCCCTCGGCCGGCTGATTATCGCTGCCTCGCAACGCACCCAGGTCTGGGTGGTGTCCCACGCCAGCCGCCTGATCGCCACCCTGGAGCAACATCCCGAGTGCAACGCCATCGTCCTGGAAAAACAGCTGGGGCAAACCGTGATTCAGGGCCAGGGCATGCTCGATGAACCAGCTTGGAAGTGGCCGAGTTAACCCTTGGCGGCCAGCACAACCGTTGCCTGTAACGCCTTGGGTTTACGAAACACCAGCACGTTACCCAGCATCACCAGCACCAGGCCGAACAGCGCCGGAGCCGTCCATTGATAGCCCTCGGCAAAAACAGAGATATTCAGCGCCACCACCGGGAACAACACAGTGCAGTAGGCGGCGCGCTCCGGGCCCATGCGTCCGACCAGAGTCAGGTAGGCGGTAAAACCGATCACCGAACCGGGAATCGCCAGATACAGCAGAGTGCCGACGTAACGAGTATTCCACTCGAAACCGAACGGCGTGCCGCTGACCAGGCAGATCGCCACCAGCATCAGCGCGCCATACAGCATGCCCCAGGCATTGGTGGTCAGCGGCTTGAGGCCGGCCTTCTGCTGCAGACTGGAGAGCATATTGCCGGCGGAGAAACACAGGGTGCCGATCAGCGCCAGGCCAATGCCCAGCAGGGTTTCCCGGCTGGCCTCCTGCCCGGCCAGCTCCGGCCAGAACAACAGCGCCAGGCCGCCCAAGCCCAGCGCGCCGCCAGCCAGCACATTGGCAGCGATCTTCTGCTTGAAGAACAGTCGCGCATTGATCGCATTCCACAGCGTTGCAGTAGAAAAGATCACCGCCACCAAGCCGCTGGGTATCCACTGGCTGGCGGTGTAGAAGCACATAAAGTTGATGCAGAACAGACACAGCCCCTGGGCCAGGCAGATCAGCTGGCCGCGCTTATCGAGTTTCTGCAGGCGCCCGCTAAGCAGCAGGACGGCGAACAGCACGGCGGCGGCCAGGGCAAAGCGATAGGCGATGGACGCGGCAATTGCCACCTCGCCCAGTTGCAGCTTGAGGGCGATCCAGGTGGTGCCCCAGATCAGTACGGTCAACAGATAGAGCGACAGGTTCATCAACAGACTCCCGATAGATGGTTGAGAGTCTGCGCCTGATCAGCCCTGGCGCTCTTGCATAAACTTGCGCTTTTTAGGGTCTGCGATCCCTGAATGCTATCGGGTCAGGCAAAGACCTGTAGGAGCGGCCTTGGCCGCGATATTTTTGGAGTTGACGTCGATTCGCGGGCAAGGACTAGGCGTCCCCACCGCTCCTACAAGGGCTGAGCCTATCGATGCCGGGGTAGCCCAATGGAGATCAACGCCGCCAGCAGCACAAAAGCCGAGGACACCCACAGGCATGCCTCCAGGCCATAGGCCTGATAGACCCAGCCCGACAGCAACGTGCCGATCAGCCGGCCCAAAGCGTTGGACATGTAATAGAAGCCGACATCCAGCGACACACCGTCTTCCTTGGCGTAGCTGACGATCAGGTAACTGTGCAGCGAGGAGTTCACCGCAAACAACGCGCCGAACAGCATCAGCCCGCCGAGCAATACCCACTGCGCCGGCAAGTCACTGCTCAGACCCAGGGCAATTGCGGCTGGCAAACCAGCCAGCACCGCAGCCCAGGCGAATGCCGCGCGACCATCCGGCAACTGACCGCTGGCCTTGCCGGTGATGGCCGGGGCGAACGATTGCACAATGCCGTAGCCGATCACCCAGGCCGCGAGAAAGCCGCCAACCATCCAGAAATCCCAGCCAAACACGCTGGACAGGTACACCGGCAGCGCCACCACAAACCACACATCGCGGGCACCGAATAAGAACAAGCGTGCGGCTGACAGAATATTGATCGCCCGGCTTTTGGACAGAATGTCGCGAAACTTCGGCTTGGCTTTCGCCTTGCCCAGATCTTTTTTCAGCAGCAACAGACTGGCCAGCCAGATCAGCGCCAGCACCGCCGCCATGGCCAGCACCGCCCCGGCGAAACCGAGCAGCGCCAGCAACGCACCGCCCATAAAGAAGCCCACACCCTTCAGCGCATTCTTCGAGCCGGTAAGGATCGCCACCCACTTGTACAGCGTGCCCTGCTGGCTGTCCGGCACCAGCAGCTTGATCGAGCTCTTGGCGCTCATCTTGTTCAGGTCTTTGGCGATACCGGACAGCGCCTGCGCCCCCATCACCCAGGGAATCGTCAGCCATGCCGCCGGCACCGTGAGCATCAGCAAGGCCGCCACCTGCAGGCCCAGGCCGATATTCATGGTGCGATTAAGCCCCAGCCGCGCCCCCAGATAGCCGCCGACCAGATTGGTGACCACGCCGAAAATCTCATAGAACAGAAACAGCGCGGCAATCTGCAGCGGCGTGTAACCGAGGCTATGAAAGTGCAACACCACCAACATGCGCAACGCGCCGTCGGTAAGGGTGAAAGCCCAGTAGTTGCCAGTAACCAGCAGGTATTGGCGCACTTCGGGGGCTAGGCGGTAAAAGGCGTGCATCGGAGAAATCCTGTGCCGATTGGGCAAAAGCCGATGGGTAGCGCTGCGCTTAACCTGCGCGGCCCGCCCCATTCTACAAACCAGACCGTAGGATGGGTGGCGCTTTATCCATCCACCAGATAACCAAGGTGGATGAAAAAGGCGTCATCCACCTTACGATTCAATCCGCGGCGCCAACCATCCGCGCCAACTCCACCGCGCGGTTGGCGTAGCCCCACTCGTTGTCGTACCAGGCGTAGAGCTTCACCTGGGTGCCGTTGACCACCATGGTCGACAGCGCATCGATAATCGAAGAGCGCGGATCGGTGCGGTAATCGATGGACACCAGCGGCCGCGCCTCGTAACCCAAGATGCCCTTGAGCGGGCCAGCGGCGGCGGCCTTGAGCAGTGCGTTGACCTCCTCCACCGTAGTGGCGCGCTCGACTTCGAATACGCAGTCAGTCAACGAAGCGTTGGCCAACGGTACACGCACCGCATGGCCATTCAGCTTGCCGCGCAGCTCGGGGAAGATTTCAGCAATCGCCGTAGCCGAGCCGGTGCTGGTGGGGATCAGGCTCATGCCCGAGGCGCGAGCACGGCGCAGGTCCTTGTGCGGCGTATCGAGGATGCTCTGGGTATTGGTCAGGTCGTGGATGGTGGTAATGGAGCCATGGCGGATGCCGAGGTTCTCGTGGATCACCTTGACCACCGGCGCAAGGCAATTGGTGGTACAGGACGCAGCAGTAACGATGCGATGCTGCGCCGGGTCGAACAGCTGCTGGTTGACGCCCATGACGATATTCAGCGC
>JBIHZW010000083.1:0-13464 GCA_044240245.1 Pseudomonas sp.
GCGTATCTACGTCAAACCGCTGCTCAAACTGATCAAGGACACTGGCGCAGTCAAAGCCATGGCCCACATCACCGGTGGCGGCCTGCTCGACAACATCCCGCGCGTGCTGCCAAAAGGCGCGCAAGCCGTGGTCGACGTGGCCAGCTGGACTCGCCCGGCGGTCTTCGACTGGCTGCAGGAAAAAGGCAACGTTGATGAGCACGAGATGCACCGCGTCCTCAACTGCGGCGTCGGCATGGTTATCTGCGTGGCGCAGGATCAAGTCGAAGTCACCCTGCAAACCCTGACCGCCGCTGGCGAACAGCCATGGGTGATCGGCCAGATCGGTGATGCCGCCGAAGGTGCCGCCCAGGTCGTGCTGAACAACCTGAAACAGCACTGATGTCGGCACCGATGCCAACAGACTGCAATGTGGTGGTGCTGATCTCCGGCTCCGGCAGCAACCTGCAGGCGCTGATTGATAGCATCACCCATGACGGCAATCCGGCACGCATCAGCGCGGTGATTTCCAACCGCGCCGATGCCTACGGCCTGGAGCGCGCAAAACTGGCTGGCATCGCCACCACCGTGCTCGACCACAAGCAGTTCGACGGCCGCGAAGCCTTCGATACTGCGTTGGTCGAAGCTATTGATGCGTTTAATCCGCAGCTGGTGGTGCTGGCTGGTTTTATGCGCATCCTCACGCCTGGCTTCGTCCGTCATTACGCCGGGCGCCTGCTGAATATCCACCCTTCGCTGCTGCCGAAATACAAAGGCCTGCACACCCACCAGCGGGCGCTGGACGCCGGTGACAGCGAGCATGGCTGCAGCGTGCACTTCGTCAGCGAGGAACTCGATGGCGGACCACTGGTCGTACAGGCAGTGGTACCGGTACAGTCGGATGACTCGCCCACCAGCCTGGCGCAGCGCGTACACGAGCAAGAACATGTGATTTACCCGCTGGCGGTGCGCTGGTTTGCCGAAGGCCGTTTGCAGCTGACGGCGCACGGGGCAATGTTGGACGAGCAACTGTTACCGAGTACCGGACACCTTATTCGAACTTAGGAGACACCATGGGTCGCGCCTTACTGTTCGCACTATCGTTAATCTGCCTGCCGGCATTGGCCGTCGAGCTGAAACCCTTTTCCGCCAGCTACACCGCCGACTGGAAGCAACTGCCAGTCAGCGGCAGCGCTGAACGCAGCCTGCAAGCCTTGGATAACGGGCTGTGGCAGCTGAATTTCGAAGCCTCCATGCTGGTTGCCAGCCTCACCGAACAAAGCACCCTGCGTGTGGATAACGCGGTGTTCCTACCGCAGACCTACCTGTATGAACGCAACGGCCTGGGCAAAGGCAAGAAGATCGAACATGACTTCGATTGGAGCGCCAAACAGGTGATCGGCAGTGATCGCGACACCCCGGTGCGCCTACCGCTGAACCGTGGCCTGCTGGACAAATCGACCTACCAACTGGCCCTGCAGTACGACGTGGCCGCCGGCACCAAAAGCATGAGCTATCAGGTGGTCGATGGCGATGAAGTGGAAACCTATGATTTCCGCGTGCTGGGTGAGGAAACGGTGCGGACCCAGGCTGGCCTGATCGACGCAATCAAGGTCGAGCGCGTGCGCGATCCAACGCAAAGCAGCCGCAAGACCATCCTTTGGTTCGCCAAAGATTGGGAATTCCTGCTGGTGCGCCTGCATCAGGTCGAGAAAGACGGCAAGGAATACCAGATCATGCTCAAGGAAGGCACAGTCGACGGCAAAGCCGTTGAAGGCCGCCAGGACTGAGTTAGTCCGATGAAAAAAGCCGAGCTAAGTGCTCGGCTTTTTTATGCCTACAACTATTCCGCCACCACCTGCTCGCTACGCGGCCAGGCATCGATCACCGCCTTGAACAACGTGGCCAGCGGGATGGCGAAAAACACCCCCCAGAACCCCCACATGCCGCCAAACAGCAGCACCGCGCAGATAATCGCCACCGGGTGCAAGTTGACCGCTTCGGAAAACAGCAGCGGTACCAGAACGTTGCCATCCAGCGCCTGAATAATCCCGTAGACCACCATCAGATAGATGAACTGGTCACCAAAACCCCACTGGAACAACCCGATCAGCGCCACCGGCACTGTCACCACCACCGCGCCGATATACGGCACCACTACCGACAAGCCCACCAGCAAGGCCAGCAGCGCCGCATAGTTGAGCCCCAAGTAGGCAAACGCGATATAGGTGACCACGCCGCAGATGATAATTTCGATCACCTTGCCGCGGATGTAGTTGGCGATCTGCTTGTTCATTTCCTCCGCCACCTGAGTGATCAACGCGCGCTCACGCGGCAGATAGCCGCGAAACCATGCACTGATCAACTCCCGATCCTTGAGGAAGAAGAACACCAGAATCGGCACCAGCACCAGGTAGATCATGATGGTCAGCAGCATCGGCAGACTGGACAGGGAGAACGACAGCGCCCACTGCCCGAACTTGCCGGCTTCGCCACGCATGCTGTCAATCAGCTGCACGATCTGCTCATCCGTAATCAGATTCGGGTAGCGCTCGGGCAGCAGCAGGAACACCGATTGCCACTCCGTAGCCATGCGCGGCAACTCATTGAACAAGGTGCTCAGCTGCTGCCAGAGCAGTGGCATCAACACCAGCAGAAACAGGCCCAGCATGCTCATAAACAGGGTGAACACCAGCCACACCGCGACCATCTGCGGCAAGCGCAGACGCTCAAAGGCATTCACCAGGCCCTGCATCAGAAACGCCAGCACCAGACCCGTCAGCACCGGGGCCAGCATGCCGCCCAGGTTCAGGATCGCGGCAAAGCCAAGCACCAGCAACACCGCAAGCACCACCGCCTGCTCATCGGAAAAATAGCGATGCAGCCAATCCTGAAACACCTTGAACATTGCGACTCCTTACCTGGGAAACACAGTGTCTATAACGCCTCGCAAGCAGCGCTTAGCGCAGCAGCGCCCTAGGCCTTGCGCAACCAATAGCGGTAAACGCCATTATCGACCTCTTCACGCAGCAGACTATGCCCGGCCAGGCTGGCGAAGGCACGGAAATCCCGTTGCGAGCCCGCATCGGTGGCCTCAACCTTGAGCACAGCGCCGCTGGCCAGGCGATTGAGTTCTAGCTTGGCCTTAAGCAAGGGTAGCGGGCAGTTGAGCCCGCAGGCGTCCAGTTGCGCATCGAAGTCTTCGGCACGCCATTGCATATCAGTCATTGAGCTACTCCAGGAAGGCCGCAAGGATACCCAAGGCCGCACAACCCTGGCCAGCACAGCCGCCAGCCAGCTACAGTAGCGCCTTTGTTCGACACGAGCTTTGTGCATGAGCCTTCTGCGCCCTACCCTGTTGACGCTGGCCTGCCTGCTGGCAGCCCCCGCCATGGCCAGTGACCTGCCCTCCCTTGGCGATGCCAGTTCCGCCATCGTTTCCCCGCAGCAAGAACACCAGCTGGGCCGTGCCTGGCTAAGCCTGGTACGCGGCCAGGTCAGCCAGCTCGACGATCCGCAACTCAAGGACTTCGTCGAAACCAGCGTGTACCGCCTGAGCGAGACCAGCCAGCTGCAGGATCGCCGCCTGGAGTTCGTCCTGCTCAACAGCCCGCAGATCAACGCCTTTGCCGCACCAGGCGGGATTGTCGGGGTCAACGGCGGCCTGTTTCTGTATGCGCAAACCGAAGCCGAGTACGCCTCGGTCATGGCTCACGAACTGGCGCACTTGTCACAACGTCATTTCGCCCGAGGCCTGGAAGCCCAGCAACGCATGCAGATCCCAGTGATGGCCGGCCTGCTCGCCGGCATCATCGCCGCGGCCGCCGGTGCAGGGGACCTGGGTATCGCAGCCATCGCGTCGACCCAGGCCGCCGCCATGCAGGAGCAACGTCGCTTCTCTCGGCAGAACGAACAGGAGGCCGACCGTATCGGCCTGGTCAACCTGGAAAAAGCCGGCTTCGACCCACGTGCCATGCCCAGCATGTTCGAGCGCCTGATGCGCCAGTACCGCTACGACCGCAAGCCGCCGGAATTCCTCCTGACTCACCCGGTGTCGGAGTCGCGCATCGCCGACACCCGCAACCGTGCCGAGCAGTACAAAGCCGAAGGCATTACCGACAGCGTGCGCTACCAGCTGATGCGCGCCCGCGTGCAGCTGACCTACGAAGAAACCCCGGGGATGGCCGCCAAGCGTTTTCGCAATATGCTCGACGAAAACCCACAGATGGAAGCCGCTCGCTACGGCCTGGCGATTGCACAGATCAAAAGCGGCCAGCACAAGCAGGCGCGCGAGGCCCTGCAACCGCTGCTGGAGAACTCACCCAACGATGTCGCTTACAACCTGGCCCAGATTGAGCTGGATATGGCGGCCAATCGCCTGAGTGATGCGCAAAGCCGAACTACCCGACTGCTGACCCTCTACCCGAACAACTACCCGGTCAATCAGGCACACATCGACCTGCTAATGAAACAGGGCCGCATACAGGAAGCAGAACGCGCCCTCGACGACATGCTGAAAAGCCGCGGCAAAGACCCGGACGTCTGGTACCAGGTGGCAGAAGTACGCGGCCTGAGCGGCAACACCATCGGTCTGCACCAGGCCCGTGGCGAGTTCTTTGCCCTGGTCGGCGATTACAACCAGGCCCTGGAACAACTCGACTTCGCCAAACGCCGCGCCAACAACAACTTCCAACTGGCCTCGCGCATCGACGCCAGACAGCGCGAGCTGATCGAAGAGCAGCGGATCATCGAGCAGATGCTGCGCTGACCCAGCTAGCACTCACATCGGCAAGCGACACAAGTGATGAAGCTTGCTCGATGGACTGCCTGGCAGGTTTTAGCCGCCAATAATCTTCATCACAGTCGCGCCGCCGGAGAACGCCACATCCTGTTTGTCGCCCAGCGCTTTGACCAACAGGCCCTGCAACGCACGTAAGGCCTGATGGCGCGGCTTGTCGAGCAGGTCGCCGATGTAGTGGCGATTGCTCGATGACAGGCAACCATGCAGCCAGCCGGTCGAGGACAGGCGCAGCCGCGAGCAGGTGCGGCAGAACGGCACGCTTTCATTGGCGATTACGCCGAAGTGGCCCATTTCAGGAATGGCGAAACGCAGCGCGGTCGCATCCAGCGGCGCGTGCGCCTGAATATAGTCGTAGCGGCTGCCGATCAGCTCCAGCAGCTCGGGCATGCCGACAAACTGGCGCTGGAAGCCGTTGCCATCGCGGGCCAGATGGCCCATGCGCATCAGCTCGATAAAGCGCAGCTCGAAGCCATTGGCCAGGCAGTAGTCGAGCAGCGGCAACACCTGATCGAGGTTCTGCCCACGCAACGGCACCATATTGACCTTGATCTGCATCCCTGCCGCGCGCGCCTGCTGCAGGCCATCGAGCACTGTCGCCAGATCGCCGCCACGGGCAATCGTGCGGAATGCCGCAGCGTCGAGGGTGTCCAGGGAAATATTCAAGCGGCGAATGCCGCATTCCAGCAGCAGCGGTAGCTTGCGTGCCAGCAGCTGGCCATTGCTGGTCAGGCTGATATCGGCCAAACCGAGCTGGCTGACGCCGCGCAAAAAAGCGTCGAGCTTGGGGCTGAGCAGCGGCTCGCCACCAGTGATGCGCAAGCGCTCAATACCGGCGGCTTCGATCAGATAGGCCACGCCACGCAGCATGGCCTCGGCCGACAGCTCGTCCTGAGCTGCTACCAGCCGCTTACCATCGGGTACGCAGTAGGTGCAGGCATAGTTGCAGGCGGCGGTCAGGCTGATCCGCAAATTGCGAAAGCGCCTGCCCTGGCGGTCAACGATCATGCATGACTCCAGCAAAGGTAAGCGCCGAGTATAGGGGCGCCGCCAACGCAGCAGATTCGTTATCCACCCGCTGAATACCTCAGCTAGCCGGGGTGTCGCCCTCACGCTTGCGCTTGTTGCCCATGCGCACGCCGATATCCATGAGGAACTGGAAGAAACCTTCCTGATCCTCCAGCACATTGCTCCAGAACGGCGAGTGATACAGCGCTACAGCCCCGTGCACCAACGCCCAGGCGGCGCAGTAATGGAAGTACGGCGGTACGTCTTCCAGCTTGCCTTCGGCGATGCGGCCCTTGATCAGCTGGGTCAGACGCTCGAAGTTGGAGGCGCGGATCTTGTGCAGCTGCTCGACCATCTCCGGCACTTGATTGCCCTTGACCACCTTCTCTTCCAGGCGGTCAAACAGACGGTAGCGCTGCGGGTCGCGCATGCGGAACTCGAAATAGGCGCGCGACAGGGATTCCTTGTCGCGGTCGATATCGGCCGAGTGCAACAGCTCGTTGAGATCGCGCTCATAGTCGAGCATCAGGCGCAGGTAGATCTCCGCCTTGGATTTGAAGTGTTTGTAGATGGTGCCTTTGCCAATACCAACCGTGTCGGCAATCATCTCCACAGTCACGCTGTCTTCACCCTGGTCGAGGAAGAGTTTCAATGCTGTGTCGAGAATTTCCTGTTCGCGGCGGCGAAACTCACGGACCTTGCGGGGTTCTTTATGCATAAAAGGACTACGGGGTCAAAAAATCGAAGGCGCGTATTATGCCTAACTAACGGCAAATTGCACGGATCATCCGACCATGTACGCAGTTCATGACGAGTTTCCGCAACTTCCCGGCCTGCGTTATCTGAACCACGCGGCCGTTTCACCCTGGCCACAACGGGCAGTCGATGCGGTCAACCGCTTTGCCATCGAGAACGCTCGCACCGGTGCCCGCGACTACCCGGCCTGGCTGCAGGTCGAGCGGCGCCTGCGTGAGCGCCTGCAGCGTTTGCTCAACGCGCCCTCGCATAGCGATATCGCGCTGGTGAAAAACACCTCCGAAGCCTTGTCCTTTGTCGCCTTTGGCCTGGATTGGCGGCCTGGCGATCAGGTGGTGATCAGCGATGAAGAATTCCCTTCCAACCGGATTGTCTGGGAAGCGCTCGCACCTCAGGGCGTCGAGGTCGTGCAGGTCAATCTGCATCAGGGTGATGCCGAAGCAGCCCTGCTCGCTGCCTGTGGTCCGCGCACCCGACTGATGGCGATCAGCGCGGTGCAGTACGCCAGCGGCCTGCGTCTGGACCTGCCGCGTTTAGGCCAAGGCTGCGAGGCGCGCGGCGTGCTGCTGTGCATCGATGCAATCCAGCAACTCGGCGCCCTGCCCTTCGACGTGCAGGCCAGCCAGTGCGCCTTTGCCATGGCCGACGGGCATAAATGGTTACTCGGCCCGGAAGGCCTTGGGGTGTTCTATTGCCGCAGCGACCTGCGCGCACAGCTCAAGCTGCATGAATACGGCTGGCATATGCTCGAACATGCCGGCGACTACCAGCGCAGCACCTGGGAGCCCGCACGCAGCGCCCGGCGCTTTGAGTGCGGCAGCCCGAACATGCTCGGCGCCATGGCGCTGGAAGCCAGTCTGTCGCTGCTTGAGGATGCGGGCATGGCAGCAGTCGAAAGCGCCCTGCAGGAGCGCATGCAATGGCTGCTGGATGGGTTGGGCAAAATCCCTGGCACACGCCTGCACAGCGCTGTGGAACGCCAGCAGCGCGCCGGCATCCTGACTTTCAGTCTGGACGGCTGGGACAACTCGGCCTTGTTCGACCAGCTGAAACAGCAGCAGGTGATCTGCGCGCAGCGCGGTGCTGGCGTGCGCCTGTCGCCGCATTTCTACACAGAACCCAAGGTTATTGAAGAGACACTGGCGCTGCTGCGGCAGCTGGCGACTGCTTGAGGACTCAGCAGGGCGATCTGTATTCCAAATCCGTTTAAGAATGACGGCAAACGGCCTGGACGTTCGGCAATCTTCACCAATACTGATGAGTACTGGTGTGCGGCGTATCCCCCAAGCGCCCCGCCAGGCAAGGTACCGTGGACCGCGTACCTTGATTTACTCCTAATGGTCTTAACCCGGTCTCATCCCCCAGAGGCCGGGTTTTTTTTGCCTGCAGTTTTCATCGGGTACCTTTACCGGGCAATTGCTATCAAACCACGCGGGCCAGCGGAAATAGGCGCTGGAAGTTGGCCGTGGTCTGTTCAGCCAATTGCTCGTAGCTGACGCCGCGCAGCACCGCCAGATACTCGGCCACATCACGCACGTACTCGGGCAGGTTCGGCTTACCGCGATGCGGGATCGGCGCCAGGTACGGCGAATCGGTTTCCACCAGCAGGCGATCGACCGGCACCTGCCGCGCCACTTCACGCAGCGCCTCGGCATTGCGGAAGGTGACGATACCGGACAGGGAAATATAGAAGCCAATATCCAGCGCGGCCTTGGCCATTTCCCAATCTTCGGTAAAGCAGTGCAGCACACCGGCCTGCGGCAATGCAGCTTCACGCAGCAGCGCCAGAGTGTCGGCACGCGCCTCGCGGGTATGCACGATCACCGGCTTGCCGGTAATCCGCGCCGCATCCAGGTGCAGACGAAATGACGTTTGCTGCAGCGTCGCGGACTCTGGCTCGTAGTGATAATCCAGGCCGGTTTCGCCGATGGCCACCACCTGCGGGTGGTTCAACTCACCCAACAGCCAGTCCAGCGCCGGAGCTGCGCCGGGCTCAAGGTCCAGCGGGTGCACACCGACCGAGCAATCGACATCGGCATAACGCTCAGCCAGGCCTTTGACGGCCGCGGCATTGTCAGCGCTGACGCCGATGCACAGGAAATGACCAACGCCGCGCGCGCGCGCAGCATCCAGCGCCGCGTCGAGCGAACCGCCATGGGCGGCCAGATCAAGGCGGTCAAGGTGACAGTGGGAATCAACCAGCATGGGGAGCAATCACTTGAGAGTCGCTGCTCCCACAGGAGCAGCGCAAAGGGGAACGGCGAATTACATGGTGTGCGTCGGGCGATCCGAGGTCAGCGCACCGGCCAGGTAGGTTTCGATCTTGTTGCGCGCGGTGTTGTCGCCATCATTGAACTGCACACCTACACCAGCGGCGCGGTTGCCCTGGGCACCCTTGGGGGTGATCCAGACCACCTTGCCAGCGACCGGAATCTTTTCCGGCTCGTCCATCAGGTTGAGCAACATGAACACTTCATCACCGAGCTTGTAGCTCTTGTTGGTTGGAATAAACAGGCCGCCATTCTTGATAAAGGGCATGTAAGCGGCATAGAGCACGGATTTGTCCTTGATTGTCAGCGACAAAATTCCGTTACGCGGGCCCAAGTTAGGAGGCAGACTCATGCGGCATTCCTGATTTTATTCACTTAATGGCCGATTCTAGCCCGGTCCGGGCAAGCTTGCCCACTGCACCAGCAAGGCTTCGAGAAGCAAGACACGGTTAAGGTTAGCCTTGCCGAGGACTTTCTGACGCTGCGCCAGCAACCAATCCTGCATGTTCAGCACTTTCGGCTGCGGGGTTTTATCCGCCAGGTACTGCACCACTTTACGCATATCAGCCTGGCCCAGCCCGTCTTCATCGCGGGTCAGTTGGTAGCGCAGCATCAGTTGCGACCATTGGCAGAACCAGTCGAACAGCAATTGCAGGGAGACCGCATTCCAACTTTCGGCCAGCTGGCTGGGAGCAATCTGCTGTTTGAGCAGCTTCTTCACCCCCTCGACCACCTGCGCGCGCTGAGCGATAACGCCCTGCTCATGCATCTTCACCGCAGCCAGCGGCGAGCCGGCGGCAAGGAATAGCAACTCGCGATGTTCTTCGGTGATACAGCCCGGCAACGCCTGCTGCAGCCACGCCAGGCTCATCGCCTCGCTTGGTAACGGACAGGCCTGCTGCACGCAGCGGCTTTTCACCGTCGGCAACAAGCGACTGGGCTGATGGCTGATCAATAGCAGTACGGTATTGCCGGACGGCTCTTCCAGGCTTTTCAGCAAGGCATTGGCGGCGTTGACGTTCATCGACTCGGTCGGTTCGACCAGCACTACTTTGCGCCCAGCCAGCTGCGCGGTCTGCACCACAAAGCTGACCAGATCACGCACCTGATCAACCTTGATCGCCTTGTCGGCTTCTTCCGGTTCCAGAATGTAGTTATCCGGATGGGTGCCGGCCGCCAGCAAATGGCAGGACTTGCACTGACCGCAGGCATCCAGGCCAGCGGGCTGCTGACACAACAGCCGCGCCATCAGCCGCTCAGCCAGCGCGCGCTTGCCGATGCCGGCCGGCCCGTGCAGCAAATAGGCGTGGGCATGCTGCGCGCGACCCGCCAGTTGCTGCCAAAGTGAATCCTGCCAGGGGTAAGCGTCAGCCACGCTGCAGCTCCAGCAGTTGCGGCAGCAACTCGTCCAGCGCACGCTGAACCTGACTCAGAGATTGCGAGGCATCAAGGATGCGGTAGCGCTGCGGCTGCTCGGCGGCGCGGCGCAGGTAGGTCTGGCGCACGGCATCGAAGAACTGCCGGCCTTCCTGTTCGAAGCGATCCAGCCGCCCGCGCGCCGCTGCGCGGGCCAGGCCCACTTCAATCGGCAGATCGAACACCAGGGTCAGATCCGGGCGTAGCGAACCCTGAACGAACTCCTCCAACAAGGCGATACGCACCTCGGAAAGACCACGACCACCGCCCTGATAGGCGTAGGTCGCATCGGTAAACCGATCACAGAGCACCACAGCGCCACGCGCCAAGGCCGGACGGATCACCTGCGCCAGGTGCTGGGCACGCGCGGCAAACACCAGCAGCAGCTCGGTGTCGGCCGCCATCGGTTCATCACTGGGCGCCAGCAGCAGCTCACGCACCCGCTCAGCCAAGGGCGTACCACCCGGCTCACGGGTTAGCAGCACATCGATACCCTGCTCGCGCAAAAGCTCGGCAAGGTAATCACGATTGGTGCTCTTACCTGCGCCCTCCGGGCCTTCCAGGGTGATAAACAAACCGCTCACAGGCTGTCCTTACTGATTATTGGGCGCGACTGGGGCCGGGCTCGAACGATAATCCGCGCGGCGCTTGAGCTGATACTCGCGCACGGCCCGGTTGTGCTGATCCAGGGTGTTGGAAAATACATGGCTACCATCGCCACGGGCAACGAAATACAGGCTGCTGCCGGCCACCGGGTTCAGCGCCGCATGGATCGCCTCGCGACCCACCAGGGCGATGGGCGTCGGCGGCATACCGTCGATGGTGTAAGTGTTGTAGGCCGTGGGCTGACGCAGATCATCACGGGTGATGCGGCCGTTGTAGCGCTCGCCCATGCCGTAGATCACCGTCGGGTCGGTTTGCAGGCGCATGCCGATGCGCAGACGCCGCACAAATACCCCGGCAATTTCGCCACGCTCTTGCGGCACGCCGGTTTCCTTCTCGATCATCGAGGCCATGATCAGCGCGTCATAAGGCTCTTTGTACGGCAGATCCTTGGCGCGCTGCGCCCACTCCTCGGCCAGCACCTGCTCCAGTCGCGCATGGGCCTGTTTGAGCAGCTCAAGATCACTCATGCCACGGACAAAGCTGTAGGTATCGGGAAAAAAACGCCCTTCCGGATTCTGGCCTGGCAGGCCGAGCTTCTTCATCAGCTCAGCATCGCTCAGCTCACTCAGGGTTAGCTCGAGACGGGTTTCACGTGCCAGTGCCGCGCGCACCTGGCGGAAATTCCAGCCTTCAACCAGCGTCAGGCTGTATTGCAGCACTTCACCGCGCCGCCACTGGCCGAGCATATCCAACGCCGTAGCGCCGGGCATCAACCGATATTCGCCACTGTGCAGGGGTTGATTGCGCAAGTTGAAGCGCCAGTAAAGGCGCAGCCAGAAGGCCTGATCAAGGATGCCATCGGCTTCAAGACGATTGAGCACACCACCCGGCGTCGCGCCTGCCGGCACATCCACCAGATACTCTTCGGTCAGGCTCAGGGGCTGATGCAGCGCCGTATGCTGTTGCCAGGCGGCGAACGCAACCAACAACCCAGCCAGCAGCACGCCGCCTTCCAGCAGCAGCAAAAATTTGCGTATCACGAATCAGCAGTCCAGTAGATCGCGGGCAGTGGCCTGCAGTTTACGGGTGAGTGGGCCGACCGGCCAGTCGTGTGCGAGCAAAGCGCGAACTGGCCACACGCCATAGACGCTGTTGCACAGCATGACCTCATCAGCCGCCAGCAACTCGGCGTAGCTGATATCACGCACCTGGCACTCAATCCCCAGCGCGGCCGCCTGAGCCAGCAGCTCGGCGCGCATCACACCAGCAACCCCACAACGCGACAGGTCGGCGGTCACCAGTACACCGGCGCTGACTAGGAACAGGTTGCTGTAAACGCCCTCGATAACCCGGCCGCTGCTATCCAGCATCAGCCCCTCAGCATGCTCCGCGTCCTGCCATTCGCTGCGCGCCAGCACCTGCTCCAGTCGATTGAGATGCTTCAGGCCAGCCAGCAACGGCTGCTCGGCTAGGCGCGTGGCGCAGGCAAACAGGCGCACGCCTTGTTCAGCATAGGCTGCGGGATAAACCGGCTTGGCAGTTGCCTGCAGAATAAGCCGCGGCTGCGCTGGCTGTGGCAGCGCATAGCCACGCTGTCCATCACCACGAGTGAGGATGAGCTTGGCCACACCCTCGCCCAACTGCTGACTGAAGGCCAGCACCTGCGCGCGCACAGCGGGTAGGTCGAGGGGAATTTTCAGCCGCACACAACCTTCGGCCAAACGAGTCAGATGGCGCTCCAGCAGCACTGGCTGCCCAGCATTTACGGCAATGGTCTCAAACAACCCATCACCGTAGGCCAAGCCGCGATCCTTGACGGACAGCAGCTCGGCCGGCTGGCCATCGACCCAGCTCAGCATCAACCGGCGAACCGGCGGAACACCAGGGAGCCGTTGGTGCCACCAAAGCCAAAGGAGTTGGACAGCACTACGTCCAGCGCCATGGCCTTGGCCTGGTGGGCAACGAAGTCCAGATCACAGCCTTCATCCGGGTTATCCAGGTTGATGGTGGGTGGAGCAACCTGATCACGCAGCGCGAGGATGCTGAAGATCGCCTCCACCGCACCGGCAGCGCCGAGCAGGTGGCCGGTCATGGATTTAGTCGAGCTGACAGCCAGCTTGTAAGCGTGCTCACCGAATACCGACTTCACCGCCGCCACTTCAGCCTTGTCGCCGGCCGAGGTCGAGGTGCCATGAGCATTGATGTACTGCACCTGCTCAGGATTCAGCCCGGCATCGCGCAAGGCGTTGGTCATGCAGCGCGCCGCGCCTGCGCCATCTTCCGGCGGCGAGGTCATGTGGTAAGCGTCGCCGCTCATGCCAAAGCCGATCAGCTCGGCATGAATGGTCGCGCCACGCGCCTTGGCGTGCTCCAACTCTTCCAGTACCAGCGCGCCAGCGCCATCGGAAAGCACGAAGCCATCGCGATCTTTGTCCCACGGACGGCTGGCCTTACCCGGCTCGTCATTGCGGGTCGACAGCGCACGGGCAGCACCGAAGCCGCCCATACCCAGGCCGCATGCGGCCATTTCGGCGCCGCCGGCAACCATCACATCGGCTTCGCCGTAAGCAATGTTGCGCGCAGCCATACCAATGCAGTGCGTACCGGTGGTACAGGCCGTGGCGATGGCGT
>JBIHZW010000084.1:0-13463 GCA_044240245.1 Pseudomonas sp.
TGATGCCCAGCGGCTTGAGCAGTTGCGGGCTAAAGCTGCCGAGCGCCAGCACGTAACGGTCGGCGGTTTCCAGCTTGCCGTCGATCCATACGCCATTGACCCGATCGCCCACTGCGTCGATACGCTGAATGTCCTGGCCGAAACGGAATTCCACACCCAGGGCCTTGGCCATCTCGGCCAGCTTGGTGGTGAACAGCTGGCAATCGCCGGTCTGGTCGTTGGGCAGACGCAGCGCGCCGGCCAGTTTGTCGGTAACGGCGGCCAGGGCCGGCTCAACGCGAGCAATACCGGCGCGGTCGAGCACTTCATAAGGCACACCGGATTGCTGCAGCACGGCGATATCTTTCGCCGCGTTGTCCAGCTGCGCCTGGGTGCGGAACAGCTGGGTGGTGCCCAGACTGCGGCCTTCATAGGCGATGCCGGTTTCCGCACGCAGCTCGTCGAGGCAGTCGCGGCTGTACTCGGACAAACGCACCATGCGCTCCTTGTTCACCGCGTAGCGGCTGGCGGTGCAGTTGCGCAGCATCTGCGCCATCCACAGGTATTGATCGATATCGGCGGTGGCCTTGATCGCCAGCGGCGCGTGCTTTTGCAGCAGCCACTTGATCGCTTTCAGCGGCACGCCCGGCGCAGCCCACGGCGAGGCGTAGCCAGGGGACACCTGGCCGGCGTTGGCGAAGCTGGTTTCCATGGCCGGGGCGTGCTGCCGGTCGACCACCACCACCTCAAAGCCCTGACGTGCCAGGTAATACGCACTGGCTGTACCAATCACACCGCTACCGAGAACTAAAACCCGCATGCCGCTCTCCTCGCCGCGACAATGCGCGACGGATAATTCCTGAGATCACAATTGAGCGCAGTATAGGAAGAGATCAGCAGTGCTTTTCACTATATAAATAGCTATATTTGGCGACAATTCTTGGCAAAATCGCCTTCTACAGAGGGGTATCCACCGTGCGCACCCAACATCAGAGCCGCCGTGAACTGGACAAGATCGACCGCAATATCCTGCGCATCCTGCAGGAAGACGGCCGCATCAGCTTTACCGAGCTGGGCGAACGGGTCGGCCTGTCGACCACGCCCTGCACCGAGCGCGTACGCCGCCTGGAGCGCGAAGGGATCATCATGGGCTACCACGCTCGGCTCAACCCGCAGCAGCTCAAGGCCAGCCTGTTGGTGTTTGTCGAGATCAGCCTGGACTACAAGTCCGGCGATACCTTCGAGGAGTTCCGCCGCGCGGTGCTCAAGCTGCCGCACGTGCTCGAATGCCACCTGGTATCCGGCGACTTCGACTACCTGGTGAAGGCACGGATCAACGAGATGGCCAGCTACCGCAAGCTGCTCGGCGACATCCTGCTCAAGCTGCCGCACGTGCGCGAGTCGAAGAGCTATATCGTCATGGAAGAAGTGAAAGAGAGCCTGAGCCTGCCGATTGCCGACTAGCAGTCAGACTAAAACTTGGCGGGTAGTCGCAATCAGCTGATGCACCTGCTTTGCCACAGCCGGCTCGACCATCTGCTCCGGCCCCTGACCACGCGGACAGGGCAAGCTTGGCGTGGTGCCGAACAGCCGGCAGATCAGCGGGCGCTGGTCATACACCTGACAACCTTGCGGGCCCAGGTGCACGCAATTGAACTCGACCAGCGCGGCATCATGCTCGGCATCGCTTTTCACCGGCAGCCGCGACATCTCCTCGGATGAAGCCGTGACCGGGCCACAGCAATCGTGGCAGCCGGGCACGCAGGCAAAACTGGGAATCTGCAAACGCAGCTGGTCGATCTTGCGGCTGGTGCAACTCATCGGCAACGCTCGGAAAAATACCCGCGCATCTTAACCGCCAGCCTCCGCCCTGCGCCGGTAAACGACGACCGGCAACCGGGAAAAACAGTTTTTACCGCCGCCCCTCTTGGCTAGTGGCAAGTCCCGCGCTTATCCTGCGTCAAATTTTAACAACACATAAAACAGGATTTCGCACATGAACGCCCGCGTTCACCAGCCGCAACAGCCCGCCGTGCACAGTGATCAGCACGCTCCCTCCTACTACGCCGCCACTGCCAACCAGCAGCTGGCCTACCCGCCGCTGGCGGGTGAGGAGCTGGCTGATGTGTGCATTGTCGGTGGCGGGTTCTCCGGCCTGAACGCTGCTATTGAGCTGGCCCAGAAGGGCTTCTCTGTGGCGCTGGTGGAGGCGCACCAAATCGGCTGGGGCGCCAGTGGGCGCAATGGCGGGCAGCTGATTCGCGGCGTCGGCCATGGCGTTGAGCAGTTTGAATCGGTGATCGGCCGGGAAGGCGTGCGGTCGATCAAGCTGATGGGGCTGGAAGCGGTGGAAATCGTTCGCCGTCGGGTCGAACAGTTCAATATCGACTGCGACCTGACCTGGGGCTACTGCGACCTGGCCAATAAACCCAGCCACCTCGCCGACTTCGCCGAAGACATGGCCGAGCTCAAGCAGCTGGGTTATCGCCACGAATTGCGCCTGCTGCAACCGGAGCAGATGCACGAAGTGGTCGGTTCCAACCGCTATGTCGGCGGCATGATCGACATGGGTTCCGGCCACCTGCACCCGCTTAACCTGGCCCTCGGCGAGGCAGCGGCCGCCGCATCGCTCGGCGTCAAGCTGTTCGAACATTCGGCAGTCACGCATATCGACTACGGCCCGCACGTGACGGTGCATACCGCCAACGGCAAGGTGCGCGCCAAAACTCTGGTGCTGGCCTGCAACGCTTACCTCAATGGCCTCAATAGCAAGCTGGGCGGCAAAGTACTGCCCGCCGGCAGCTACGTGATCGCCACCGAGCCGCTGTCCGCAGCCGAGGCGCAGGCGATCATTCCGCAGAACATGGCGCTATGTGACCAGCGCGTAACGGTGGATTACTTCCGCCGATCCGCCGACAACCGCCTGTTGTTCGGTGGCGCCTGCCACTACTCGGGTCGCGACCCCGCGGACATCGCCGCCTATATGCGGCCGAAGATGCTGGCGGTGTTCCCCCATCTCGCCGACGTGAAGATCGACTACCAGTGGGGCGGGATGATCGGCATCGGTGCCAACCGCCTGCCGCAGATCGGCCGACTCAAAGAGCACAGCAACGTGTTCTACGCCCAGGCCTACGCCGGCCACGGCGTGAATGCCACCCACCTGGCCGGCAAGCTGCTGGCCGAAGCCATAAGCGGCCAGCAAGGTGGCGGCTTCGAGCTATTCGACAAGGTGCCGCACATGACCTTCCCCGGCGGCAAACACCTGCGCTCACCATTGTTAGCGCTGGGCATGCTCTGGCATCGGATGAAAGAGCTGGTCTGATCGCCCCACGCAGCAGGCCACAAAAGCCTGCTGCGCACTCCCCTTACAGCTTCCAGAACGGCAGAAAAGCCTCGCGCCTGGCCTGTTCGCGGCCAAGCCCGACATCCTTGAGCTGCTCATCAGTCAGCGTCAGCAGCGCCCGGCGAGTGGTCAGGCGCAGCCAGAACGCGCCCCAACGGCTTACAGCCGGCTTAGCCGCGCCCACCCGGGCATACAGATGCCCGCAAGCGGACTCCTGCTGCAACTCGCCTGATTTCATTGTCAGCCTGACATCACTTAAACCGTTCATCGCCTGCTCCTGCCCGTAAGCCTGATGGGAGATCATGATGAGCGACGCGGAAAAAGCATGACAGATCCAAAAATGTACTTTTAAATCCATACAGATTTCAGCCAACAGACTCTGAATGGCGGATTTATCGCCCATCTGTACTGGCTTAGTGCAATACACAGAGAAACTGCGAGGCAACTGTTATGACGCTTTACGTCAACCTGGCCGAATTGCTCGGCGCGCGGATTGAGCAGGGCCTGTATCGCCCCGGTGATCGCCTGCCATCCGTACGCGCCCTCAGCCTGGAACATGGCGTCAGCCTGAGCACGGTGCAGCAAGCCTATCGCCACCTGGAAGATCAGGGCCTGGCCACGCCCAAGCCAAAGTCCGGCTACTTTGTGCCGCAATCCCGCCACCAACCAGCGCTACCGATGGTCAGCCGCATGGCTCAACGCCCCGTGGATGTATCGCAATGGGATCAAGTGCTGGAGTTGATCAGCCGCTCACCGGGACAAGAGGGCCTGCTGCAACTCGGTCGCGGCCGGCCAGATATCGACAGCCCGACGCTGAAACCGCTGCTGCGTTCGCTGTCGCGCCTGAGCCGCCGCCAGGACGCAACCAGCCTGACCTACGGCTGCATATACGGCCACCTGGGCATGCGTGAGCAGATCTCGCGGCTGATGCTCGACTCCGGTTGCAGCCTGTCGCCCGAGGAAATCATCGTCACCACCGGTTGCCACGAAGCGCTGTCGGCGGCGATTCGTGCAGTGTGCGAGCCGGGCGATATCGTTGCGGTGGATTCACCGAGCTTTCACGGCGTGATGCAGGCGCTCAAGGGCTTCGGCATGAAAGCCCTGGAGCTGCCCACCGACCCGATCACCGGCATCAGCCTGGAAGCCCTGGAGCTGGCCCTCGAGCAATGGCCGATCAAAGCCATTCAGCTGACCCCGACCTGCAACAACCCGCAGGGCTACATCATGCCCGAGGCCAACAAGCGCGCCCTGCTCGCCCTGGCGCAGCGCTATGACGTGGCGATTATCGAAGATGACGTCTACGGCGACCTGGCCTACAGCTACCCGCGCCCACGCAGCATCAAATCCTATGACGAAGATGGCCGCGTGCTGCTCTGCAGTTCGTTTTCCAAGACCCTGGCCCCTGGCCTGCGCATCGGCTGGATCGCCCCCGGCCGCTACCTGGATCGCGTGCTGCACATGAAATACATGGGCACCGGCAGCACGGCCCAACTGCCGCAGCTGGCCATCACCGAATACCTGGAAGCCGGCCACTACGAGCCGCATCTACGGCGCATGCGCGCGCAGTACCAGCGCGGACGCGACCTGATGATCGACTGGGTCAGCCGCTATTTCCCTGCTGGTACGCGGGTCAGTCGGCCCCAGGGCAGCTTTATGCTGTGGATTGAACTGCCGACCGGCTTCGACAGCCAGCGCCTGAACCGCGAGCTGCTGCAACACGCCATCCAGATAGCCCCCGGCAGCATCTTTTCCGCCGCCGGCAAATATCGTAATTGTCTGCGCATCAACTACGCCGGCAAACCCACCCCGGAGCTTGAACAGGCGATTCGCCAGACCGGCGAATGCGTGGCCGCACTGCTGGCCGAGCAGCAACTAGCGCCTGGAGAGGACTGAGCGCGCTATTCAGGTAGCTCAACCAACTCGACCCGACGATTAAGCGCACGACCCTCCTCGCTGCGATTGCTGGCCAACGGAGCGGCCATGCCTACGCCCACGGCCGTCAGGCGTTCGCCAGCAATACCATGCTGCTCGGCCAGCGCCTTGACGATGGACTGCGCCCGTCGTTGCGACAGCTCGCGGTTGTAGTCCAACGCGCCCTTGGCGTCGCTGTGACCGACCACCAGCACCTTGAGCGCCGGGCTGGCCTTGAGCAGTTTGGCGATTTCCTCCAGCTGCGCGGCAGAGTCGGCGCGCATGCTGGCCTGATCGAAATCGAAGAAGATCCCGTACAACGCCACTTTGCCCTTGGCGTCGATATCCGCCTGCATGGCCGGCGCCTCGACCACCACCATGCGCTGCTCCATGGCCTTGCGCTCCAGCACATCCAACCGGATCAGGCTGCGGCCCTTGTTCGGCCCACCACCGGACTGATTGAGGATGACATAGAGCGCGACATACAGATCGCCCTCGGGCCGTTTGAGCCGGGCATACAGGTAACGCTGATCCTGGTGGTACTCACGCAAGTGCATATCCAGGGTGATCGCATGGTTGAAATTGCGCCCGCCGCACTCCTCACGCGCGCAGGCGAACAGCGTCTCGAAGCCCGCGTCGGCCAGGGCCTGCTGATAGTTGCGGAAGATCTCCAACGGCGTGCGCTCGGGTGGCGCACGGTAGCCAAGCCGCGTCAGTTTGCCCTCCAGCACCTCGCTGGCATCGAGATTTTTCTGCAGGCCGCCATAGACCGTGGCGGCCCCATTGATAAAGCGCCAGTCAGTAAAGGCCTGGACCTCATAGGCATAGATTTCCGCACCCTCGTAGCGTGCAATGGCCGGGTGGTCGGCACTACCGGGCAGATCGTCGGCAGCGGCCACCCCCAGCACCAGGCTCAGAAATAGTGCAAGGACTCTGCTGAACATGATCGGCTTCCCGGAGAATGTATCTGGAGGAAACCCTAGCTGCTGCCCCCCGTGCTTGCCAGCGGGCCGGCAAAGGCCCCACGCCGAAACGCCAGCCAGACAAACACCGCAGCGCCAACCGCCATCAATATCGGCAGCGCATGGCCACTGACCCACTGACTGGCGGCACCGGTCGACAATGGCCCGAGCAGACAACCAGCGCCCCAGAGCAGGGCGATATGCGAATTGGCACGCACCAGCGCATCGTCGCGATAACGCTGGCCGACCAGAATCAGCGACAGGGTGTACAGGCCACCCGCACTGGCGCCGAACAACACCAGCACCGCCCAGATCAGCGGCGTGTGCAGCAATGACGGAATGCTCAGGCTCGACAGCAACAGCACCACCCCGCAGCAGCGGAACAGGGTCTGGCGTGGCACCCGGTCGGCCATCCAGCCAATCGGCAACTGCAGCGCCGCATCGCCAACCACCACCGCACTGACCATGATCAACGCCATCTGCTGGGCAAAGCCTTCGCGCACCAGATACACCGGTAGCAGGGTCAGCACCATCGCCTCGAACGCGGCAAACAGCACCACCGCCCAGGCAATCGCCGGCGAAGTGCGGCAGAACGCCAGGATGCCGCGCCCGGAAGCACTCTGCGCATTGACCTTGGGCGCGCCATCGCGGCCTAACAGCAGCAGGCTACCGCCCACCAGCAGCGCGGCAGAGAACCAGAAGCCGCGGTCACTTTCCGTACCCAAGAGGGTCAGCAGAAGCGGCCCGCACAGCTGACTGAGGGCAAAGCCAGTGCCATACAGCGCCACCAGGCGGCCGCGCAGACGGTCCTCGACCAGCTGATTGATCCAGCTTTCGCCGAGCACAAACACTACGGTCAAGGAGATGCCAATCAGCAGGCGCAGCAACAGCCACAACGGATAGCTCGGCATCACGCTAAGCAGCGCTACCGAAGCGGCACTAGCCAGCAGACACAGGCGCAGGGTCTGCGGCGTGCCAAACCAGCCAGCCAGGTGCCCGGTCAGGCGCGCGCCGAGCAACACGCCAACGGCCGGCATGCCCGCCATCACACCAATGGCAAAAGGGCCATAGCCCCAGGATTCAAGGCGAAACGACACCAGCGGCAGCGTCACACCCAGCGCCAGCCCAACGATCACCACCGCTGCGCTGACGGCGAAATAGGTCATCCAGTTCATTTTTCTCACTCCATTCCCTGGCTCGCTCGGCACCCACTACGCAGATGCAAAACGGCCGGGCTCCATAGGAACCCGGCCGCAGGTGTGGCCCTTTTCGAGCCGGCCCCAGAGGGCGGACCTTCAGGCGGCCACTGCCGCCCGTGATGCTGCGTTAGAGTTTGATCCAGGTCGCCTTGATCTCGGTGTACTTGTCGAAGGCATGCAGTGACTTGTCGCGACCGTTGCCGGACTGCTTGAAGCCACCGAACGGCGCGGTCATGTCGCCGCCGTCATACTGGTTGACCCACATACTGCCAACGCGCAGCGCCTTGGCCGCCAGATGCGCCTTAGACAGGTTGCTGGTCCAGATGGCTGCAGCCAGACCGTAGATGCTGTCGTTGGCGATCTGAATCGCTTCTTCGGTGCTATCGAAAGCAATAACGGTCAACACCGGGCCGAAGATCTCTTCCTGAGCGATGCGCATGGCGTTGTGCGCGTCATCGAAGATGGTCGGCTCAACGTACTGGCCGCCGGTTTCTTCCAGGGTGCGCTTGCCACCGCAGAGCAGCTTGGCCTGATCCTTGTGGCCGGCGTCGATATAGCCGAGTACGGCATTCAGGTGGCCAGCGTCGACCAGTGCGCCGACCTTGGTGTCCGGGTCCAGGGCGTGGCCGGCTTTCCAGTCCTGCATGGCTTCCAGGACCATGGGCATGAATGTGTCTTTGATCGAACGCTCCACCAGCAGGCGTGAGCCGGCGGTGCACATCTCGCCTTGGTTGAAGCAGATCGCTGCAGCAGCAGCCTCGGCTGCGGCCTTGAGGTCCGGCGCATCGGCGAAGACGATGTTGGCGCTCTTGCCGCCAGCTTCCAGCCAGACGCGCTTCATGTTCGATTCGCCAGCGTAGATCATCAGTTGCTTGGCAATCTTGGTCGAACCAGTGAACACCAGGGTGTCGACATCCATATGCAGCGCCAGCGCCTTGCCAACGGTGTGACCGTAACCCGGCAGCACGTTGAGCACGCCCGCCGGGATGCCGGCATCCAGCGCCAGCTGGGCCATGCGCAGGGCAGTCAGCGGCGATTTCTCGGACGGTTTGACGATCACCGAGTTGCCGGTGGCCAGGGCCGGGCCGAGCTTCCAGGCAGTCATGATCATCGGGAAGTTCCACGGCACGATGGCCGCAACGACGCCAACCGGCTCACGGGTCACCAGACCCAGCTCGTCGTGCGGGGTGGCGGCCACTTCGTCATAGATTTTGTCGACCGCTTCGCCACTCCAGCGAATCGCCCGCGAGGCACCCGGCACATCGACACCTAGAGCGTCGCTGATTGGTTTGCCCATGTCGAGGGTTTCCAGCAGCGCCAGTTCTTCAGCATGCTGATCCATCAGGTCGGCAAAGCGAATCATCACGCGCTTGCGCTGCGCCGGGGCCATACGCGACCAGACGCCGGACTCGAAGGTGGCGCGGGCATCCGCCACGGCCAGTTCGGCATCGGCCAGATCACAGCTGGCCACCAGGCCGAGCAAGCGACCGTCGACCGGGCTGATGCACTCGAAAGTGGCCCCGGAGACAGCGGCGCGGTACTCGCCATGAACAAAGGCACGGCCTTCGATCTTCAGGTTGTTGGCGCGCTGCTCCCAGTCGGCACGAGTCAGGCTAGTCATTCGAACATCCTCTATCGCTAGTAAAGCGCCGCAGGTTGGCCGCACGCGCTGTCAATTATTCTGCATGGGCTGCAGAACCTGCTCACGATCTGCTGCGCGTCGGCCCTGCTGCGTTAAAAACAGGCTCGGATACTCATGTACAACTCGTACACTCCGCTTCCTCGCCTGTTTTTGCCTTGCATGCCCCTAGCTCGCTAAATCGTGAACAGATTCTTACGACCCAATCCTGCCGGCAACACTAAACCAGAGGCCTGCACACTTCCAATATTTTTTACAAAAACTGGCAAACTCGCCTTGTTATGTGTGCTTTATTAAACATAGACTGCCGAAATCGCCACCCAACCGACAACAAGCCTGACCATAACAGGCGCTCAATCCCTACCGGACATGCTTATGAACATCGAAAAGATCGTCGACTTCGCCACCGCCACCACCACGCCCGAACATTACCGTCCGGCTGCAGGGAAAGTGCTCAAGGGCGACCCCGAGCAAAGTGTGCGCAACCACTACGGTAGCCCGTGCGGTCAATTCAATACGGGTATCTGGGAAGGCGGCGTCGGCCATTGGACCATCAACTACACCGAACACGAGTACTGCGAGATTCTGCAAGGCGTCTCGGTGCTGCGCGACAAGGACGGCAACGCCAAGACCCTGCGCGCGGGCGACCGTTTCGTGATCCCGGCTGGCTTCTCCGGTACCTGGGAAGTGCTGGAGCCATGCCGCAAGGTCTATGTGATCTTCGAGCAAGCCAGCAACTGATAGTTATTCATGCGTCACCCCTTCGCCCGCCTTGCGCGGGCTTTTTATTGCCTGCCATCCCTGGCGGCCACCCTGCGGGCCATTGCTACGCAACGTTAAAAATGGCTCCCGGCCATTTTTTATCACCCAGGGCTTACCAAGCCAAATCGCAGGCAAGAAAAAGCCCGCTATAAAAGCGGGCTTTTTCGGCAAGGAGCCAGATCAATTACTTGATCTTGCCTTCCTTGTACATCACGTGCTTACGCACAACCGGATCGAATTTTTTAATTTCGATTTTGTCCGGAGTGGTGCGCTTGTTTTTGTCGGTAGTGTAGAAGTGACCAGTACCGGCACTCGAGATCAAACGGATCAATTCACGCATGACTTTCTCCTTAAACCTTTTCGCCGCGAGCGCGCAGCTCGGACAGAACGACGTCAATACCACGCTTGTCGATGCAACGCATGCCTTTGGCAGAAACGCGCAGACGCACGAAACGGTTCTCAGACTCGACCCAGAAGCGATGATGCTGCAGGTTCGGCAGGAAACGACGACGGGTTTTGTTGTTTGCGTGGGAAATGTTATTCCCGGTTACCGGACCCTTACCGGTAACTTGACAGACTCTCGACATGCCTCAGCCCTCTAAAACCACATGCCCAACCCGGCATGGGTTGGCCGCTAATATTCAATCTTGGCGCTTAACGCCGCGTATCTCGAGGGTCTTACCGGCCGTACCTGAAAGCGCAAGAACCGGGCCCCTACAAAAGAGCGCTGCTTTATACCAGAAAGACCCCAGTGCAACAAGGTTAAACGTACTTTACCCAGCAAAGACCAACCCGCAATTCCGGCGTCCAGGCCAGCCCACAACGGCAACACCGCAGATCGACCGCTCGTCGCCAAGACTGATTGCCCTGCCGCCGGATAATGGCCTAGGGTAAGACCCTCGCCCGCGCGCCTACCTTTTCAGGAGTTTGCCATGCGTCTTGCCACCCTACCGCTGCTGCTCGCCCCGCTACTGGCTCCCGCCCTGGTCCAGGCCAGCACGCTCAGCGTTTGCACGGAGGCCAGCCCGGATGGTTTCGACGTGGTGCAGTACAACTCGCTGACCACTACCAACGCCTCGGCCGACGTGCTGATGAACCGCCTGGTGGATTTTGACGCGCTCAGCGGCACGCTAAAGCCAAGCCTGGCGCAGGCCTGGGAGGTCAGCCCGGACGGCCTGAGTTACAGCTTCACCCTGCGCGCGGATGTGAGCTTTCACCAAACCGAGTATTTCACCCCCAGCCGCCCGCTGAATGCCGATGACGTGCTGTTCAGCTTTCAGCGCATGCTCGATCCGCTGCACCCGTGGCACAAGGTCGCCCCCAGTGGTTACCCACATGCCCAGTCGATGCAGCTGCCAAGCCTGATCAAAAGCATCGACAAGACCGGCGAGCACAGCCTGCGCTTTAGCCTTAACCGCCCGGATGCGACCTTCCTTGCCACCCTGAGCATGGGCTTCGCTTCTATTTATTCTGCTGAATACGCCGCGCAACTGCTGGCGGCCGGCACCCCGGAAGCGCTAAACAGCCAGCCGATTGGCAGCGGGCCGTTTGTCTTCAAGCGCTTCCAGAAGGACGCCAGCGTGCGTTACAGCGCTAACCCGAGCTACTTTGCAGGAAAGCCTGCAGTGGACAACCTGGTGTTCGCCATCACCCCCGACGCCAACGTGCGCCTGCAGAAGCTGCGCCGCGGCGAGTGCCATATTGCTCTGTCACCGAAACCGCAGGATGTGCAGTCCATCAGCGGCGATAGCAATCTACAGAGCGCGCACACCGCTGCCTTTATGACCGCCTTCGTCGGCATCAACAGTCAGCACCCGCCGCTGGACCAACCCGCCGTGCGCCAGGCGATCAACCTGGCTTTCGATAAGGCCAGCTACCTCAAGGCGGTATTCGAAAACAGCGCCGAAGCCGCTAACGGCCCCTACCCGCCCAACACCTGGAGCTATGCCAGCGAACTGCCCGGCTACCCGCACGACCCGCAGAAAGCCCGCGAATTGCTCAAGTCGGCCGGCCTGGCCGATGGATTCAGCACCACCATCTGGACCCGCCCCACCGGCAGCGTGCTCAACCCCAACCCGAGCCTGGGCGCGCAGTTGCTGCAGGCTGACCTCGCCAAAGTCGGCATAAAAGCGGAAATCCGCGTGATCGAATGGGGCGAGCTGATTCGCCGCGCCAAAGCCGGCGAGCATGACCTGCTGTTTATGGGGTGGGCCGGTGACAACGGCGATCCGGACAACTTCCTCACCCCGCAGTTTGCCTGCGCCTCGCTCGAATCCGGGCTGAACTTCGCCCGTTATTGCGACCCGCAGCTAGACAAGCTGATCGCCGATGGCAAAAGCACCAGCGACCAGACGCAGCGCAGCCGGATATATAAAGAAGCGCAGCAGATCATTCAGCAGCAGGCGCTGTGGCTACCGCTGGCCCACCCGACCGCCTATGCGCTGACGCGTAAACAGGTCGAGGGTTATCAGGTCAGTCCGTTCGGTCGCCAGGACTTTTCCAAAGTGCGACTGGCGCCTTAGAGCCAACCGTACTCGGCCATCGACAGCGGCTCACCGTCGCCGACGATAAAGTGGTCGAGTACGCGCACATCCACCAGTTCCAGCGCCTCTTTCAGGCGACGGGTCAGCACCCGATCCGCCTGACTGGGCTCGGCGACGCCGGACGGATGGTTGTGGGTCAGAATCAGCGCCGCCGCGTTATGCGCCAACGCGCGTTTAACCACCTGCCTGGGGTAAACGCTAGCACTGTCGATGGAACCATGAAAAAGCGCCTCGAACGCCAGCACACGGTGTTTGGCATCGAGAAACAAGCAGCCAAACACCTCATGCGGCTCGTGGCGTAGCAGCGCTTTCAGGTAATCGCGCACGGCCTGTGGGCTTTCCAAGGCGGAATCGCGGCGCAATTGCTCGGCCAGATGCCGGCGCGCCATCTCCAACACCGCCTGCAACTGGGCAAACTTGGCCGGCCCCAGGCCTAGACGCTGACTGAACGACGGCAAATCCGCCTGCAGCAAGGCCCGCAGACTGCCGAAATCGCCCAACAGGTGGCGCGCCAGGTCCACCGCACTCTGCCCGGCTACACCTGTACGCAGGAAAATCGCCAGCAACTCGGCATCAGTCAGAGTGCCTGCGCCCTGCGCCAGCAGCTTTTCCCGCGGACGCTCTGCCGCAGGCCAATCACGAATACTCATCACACCTCCTTGTGTGTGTTACCAGGCGCGGCAAACCGCCGCGCCCGAGTGCCGCAAAGCCAAGCCTGGCAAGCGCTTGGGGCGCTACTCCGCTGCAGGCTCTGTGCTATCGTAGCCCAACTTTTGCGCGGTGCCTGGCCTGGGGAGGTGTCGGCGTCGCGGTGTATATCCATCTTTATCAAAGGCAGGCCTATGCAGCGGCTGTATCGGAAACGCATCATTGTTGGCGTGGGCGGCGGTATTGCCGCGTATAAAAGTGCCGAGCTGATTCGCCGACTCAAGGACCAGGACGCCGACGTGCGCGTGGTCATGACCAAAGGCGGTCGTGAATTCATCACCCCGCTGACCCTGCAAGCGCTCTCCGGACATCCGGTGCACCTCGATCTGCTCGACCCTGAAGCCGAAGCCGCCATGGGCCATATCGAACTGGCGCGCTGGGCCGATCTGGTATTGATTGCCCCGGCCACTGCCGACC
>JBIHZW010000324.1:0-3927 GCA_044240245.1 Pseudomonas sp.
GTAGAAGGTCTCCTTGCCCGGCTGTTCGCTCACTACAAAGGATTTCTGCGCATCCCAATGGGACTGCGCGGCGGCTTCGATTTCACGGGGCGAGTACTGTTCTTGCATGGCTACCGGCGCTGGGAATAAGGGCTTGCGGGAAACGCCGTAGCATACATGAGCCCCGCTTATTCAGGGAAACCCTGATTACGCCGCGCTCCAGCTGCGACGGCCCAGCGGCCCGCGCCGTTTGTCGCCAGGCACCGCTGGTTAAAGCGCGAACGCTAAGCTTGCTATATGGAGCGGCAACCTGCTCCGGGGCGAGGTGCAGGATGGCGGAGTTAAGGCGTGGTGCGGCTGCTGGCGGGCTCTATGAGCGGCTGCTGCAACGCCTCGCCATGGCGTTGGATGAGGCGGACAACCTGAGTGCTCTGTCTGCGCAGCCACCGCTGGAACTGGAGCTGCGCGGCCTGACGGCGGCGGAAATGGAGCTGATTCGCGCCTACCTGGATCGTGACCTGGATTGGCTACGCGGTTGGCATGCGGCAGCGCAGGAAATGGCGCAGATCGAGCAGCTGCCGAGCTCACGCAAGATCGGCCGATCCGGCCACAAACCCACCGCGGCGCTGCCCGGCAAGATCAAACCCCTGCTTAAACGCCGATTACAGCTGTGCTGCGCCCTGTGCGGCACTCTGGCGGGCTGGCAGTCCGGCAATGGCGTACAGGCCTGCAAAGCCTGCGGCTCGCAGTTGTTCCGGGCGAGCAATCATCGGTAGGCTGCGCGCACCCATGGAGGTGCTCAATGCCGATTCGCTACATCCTTAAACAGTTCTTCCTTCCGCCAGGCCTGTTCCTGCTTTTGCTGCTGGCCGCCTGGTGGCTGCGTCGGCGTTTTCCAAGGTTGGCGGGAGGCTGCCTGGTTGCCGGGCTGGGCGGTATGTGGCTGTTTAGTCTGCCAGTGGTGGTCGAGTATTCGGCGCGGGTGCTGGAAAGCGAGCCTGCATTGAATGAGCGGCAATGGGCTGATTTGGCTCGGCAAGCGGATGTGATCGTGGTTCTGGGTGGCGGGCGTGAGCTGGCTGATCCTGGCTGGGGCGCTGATCAGCCCAGCCTGATGGCGTTGGAGCGGGTGCGTTTCGCGGCGCGTCTGGCCAAGGCCTCGGGTTTGCCGCTGCTGACCAGCGGCGGGTTGCACTATGGCGTACCGCCCAGCGAGGCGGCGTTGATGGCTGAGGTGCTGGCGCGCGATTACGACGTGCCGGTGCGTTGGCAGGAAGGCTTGAGCCGCACCACCTGGGAGAATGCGACCCACAGCGCTGAGCTGCTGAAACAGGCGGGGATTACTCGCGTGGTGCTGGTGACCCAGGCTTGGCATATGCCCAGGTCACGCTGGAGTTTCGAACAGGCGGGTTTGCAGGTAATCAGCGCGCCGATGGGCTTTCTCGGTACGCCCAATGGTCGGCCTGTCGGCGGCTGGCTGCCGGAAAGCAAGGCGGTCTGGCAGAACGGCTTGCTGCTTAACGAGGCCATTGGGGTGGTGGCTTATCGGATGTTCTACCGAGGCCCAGCGCAGGAATAAGCCCCGGCTGGCCGGGGCTCACATCATTTAGTTATTGATCTGCTCGGCATGGTGGCAAGCCACTTGCCGTGCATCGAGCAGGCGTAGTGCCGGCTGTTCAACCTGGCAGCGTACGCTGGCATGCGGGCAGCGCTGGTGGAAGGCGCAACCGCTGGGTGGCGACAGCGGGTTGGGCAACTCGCCACTGATCTTGATCTTCGGTTTGCTCGGATCAGGATAGATAGTCGGCGTCGCCGACAGCAACGCCTGGGTGTACGGGTGCAGCGGGCGGTTGTAGATCAGTTCGCTGGGGCCCATTTCGACCGGGCGGCCGAGGTACATCACCAGCACATCGTCGGCAACGTGGCGTACCACCGAGAGGTTGTGCGAGATAAACACGTAGCCGGTGTTGAACTGCTCCTGCAGGTCCATAAACAGGTTGAGCACCTGAGCCTGGATCGACACGTCCAGCGCCGAGGTCGGCTCGTCCGCTACCAGTACCTTGGGTTGCAGCATCATGGCCCGGGCCAGGGCGATGCGCTGGCGCTGGCCGCCGGAGAACATGTGCGGGTAGCGCTGGTAATGCTCGGGGCGCAGGCCGACCTGCTGCATCATTGCCTGCACCCGCTCGCGCCGTTCAAGTCGCGATAGCTGGGTATTGATCAGCAGCGGCTCGCCGAGCTGGTCGCCGACCTTCTGCCGCGGATTGAGCGAGGCGTAGGGGTTCTGAAAGACCATCTGCACATCACGACGCAGCTGCTTGCGCTGGGCCTTGTTGGCGCCTGTCACCTCCTGCCCGGCGATCTGCAGTGAGCCTGAGCTGGGCTCCTCGATCAGCGTCAGGGCTCGGGCCAGGGTGGATTTGCCGCAGCCGGACTCGCCGACCACCGCCAGGGTCTTGCCCGCCTGCAATTCAAAGGACACGCCATTCAGCGCCTGCACCTGGGCATTGGGCTGGAATAGGCCGCGGGAGATTTCGTAGTGACGGGTGAGGTCGCGAGCAGTCAGGACGGCGCTCATCAGGCCACCTCCGCAGTCAGGTTGAGCGGGTAGAAGCAGCGCGCCGCGCCACGTTCATGGGCATCCAGAGTCGGCCGTTGTTCACGGCAATGCGCCTGGGCGTAAGGGCAGCGTGGCGATAGCAGGCAGCCCAGCGGCCGGTCGTAGCGGCCCGGGACGATGCCGGGCAGGGTGGTCAGGCGGCGTTGGCCCTGGCTGTGTTCGGGAATCGCCTTGAGCAACGCCTCGGTGTAGGGGTGGCTGGGGGCGGTGAACAGCTGCGGCACGTTGCCGATCTCCACCGCTTGCCCGGCATACATCACGCAGACCCGTTGCGCAGTTTCGGCCACCACGGCCAGGTCATGGGTGATCAGCACCAGGCCCATGTTCTGTTCGCGCTGCAGACCCACCAGCAGATCCATGATCTGCGCCTGAATGGTTACATCCAGCGCCGTGGTCGGTTCGTCGGCGATCAGCAGTTTGGGCTCGGCGGCAATCGCCATGGCAATCGCCACCCGCTGGCTCATGCCGCCGGACAGTTGGTGCGGGTAGGCATTCAGGCGGCTGGCGGCGGCGGGGATTTCTACCCGGTCGAGCAGCTGCAACGCGCGTTGGCGGGCGGCCTGGCCTTTGAGATTTAGGTGCTGGCGCAGTACTTCCTCGATCTGGAAGCCCACGGTAAAGCTGGGGTTGAGTGCGGTCATCGGGTCCTGAAAGACCATCGACAGGTCTTTGCCGACGATATGCCGACGCTGGCGGCCCTTGAGGCGCAGCATGTCGGTGCCGTCGAACTGCAGGCTGTCGGCCGTGACGATGCCGGGGGCGTCGATCAGGCCCATCAGCGCCATCATGGTCACCGATTTGCCGGAGCCGGATTCGCCGACAATCGCCAGTACTTCGCCCTTTTCCACGCACAGGTCGAGGCCGTCGACCACCGGGATGGCCGTGGCGTCGCCGAAGCGCACGCTGAGGTTCTTGATATCCAACAGGCTCATGCGGGGTTCCTCACTGCGCATTCTTGAGTTTCGGGTCGAGTGCATCGCGCAGCCCGTCGCCCATCAGATTGATTGCCAGCACGCTGAGCAGAATGGTCAGGCCCGGCAGGCTGACCACCCACCAGGCGCGCTCGATATAGTCGCGCGCCGAGGCCAGCATGGTGCCCCACTCAGGGGTTGGCGGTTGTACGCCGAGACCGAGAAAGCCCAGGGCGGCGGCATCGAGAATCGCCGAGGAGAAGCTCAGGGTGGCCTGCACGATCAGCGGTGCCATGCAGTTGGGCAGTACGGTGATAAACATCAGTCGTGGCAGGCTGGCGCCGGCCAGGCGTGCGGCAGTGACGTAGTCGCGGTTCAGCTCGCCCATCACGGCGGCGCGGGTCAGGCGCACGTAAG
>JBIHZW010000085.1:0-13385 GCA_044240245.1 Pseudomonas sp.
AGCGCCAGGTCGCGGTCATAGGTGATGGTCACGCCTTCGTCGTCACCCAGCGGGAAGCTGGCATCCAGCATTTTTTCGCTGGGGCGTAGGATCAGTGCGTTATCGGAATGGTCTTCGCTGTCGATGCCGAAGGCGTCGAACAGTTGCTCCATATAGATCGGCAGGGCGAACTGGTCATCCTGCTCGAGAATTGCTTCGACCAGCGCTTCGCCTTCGCCGGCGCCGCCGGAGTTGAGCTCCAGTAGGCGGTCGCGGCCTGCGTGCAGCTCACCTTCCAAGCGCAGGCGCTCAGTTTTGGCTTCATCGACCAGAGCTTGCCATTCGCCGTCATCGCCACTTTCCAGCAGTGGTAGTAGACGGCTGCCGAACTGGTGCTGCAGGGCGTTGCCGGTTGGGCAGGTGGCGAGGAAGGCGTTCAGCGCCTGGTGGTACCACTGGAACAGGCGTTCCTGCGGGCTGTTTTCCAGGTAGGGCACGTGCAGCTGGATGCGGTGCTTCTGGCCGATACGGTCGAGACGGCCGATACGCTGCTCAAGCAGGTCCGGGTGGGCCGGCAGATCGAACAGCACCAGATGGTGGGCAAACTGGAAGTTACGACCTTCCGAGCCGATTTCCGAGCAGATCAGCACCTGGGCGCCGAACTCTTCGTCGGCGAAGTAGGCCGCCGCGCGGTCGCGCTCAAGGATGCTCATGCCTTCATGGAACACCGTAGCCGGGATGCCTTTGCGTACACGCAGGGCGTCTTCCAGGTCCATGGCGGTTTCGGCATGGGCGCAGATCACCAGCACCTTGAACTTCCTGAGCATCTTCAGGGTGTCGATCAGCCACTCGACGCGCGGGTCGAATTTCCACCAGCGTTGTTCTTCATCGACATCCGGTTGCGCCTGGTAGCTGACTTCCGGGTACAGGTCAGCGTGCTCGCCCAGCGGCAGCTCCATGTATTCGTCAGGGCTGGCCAGCGGGTAGGGGTGCAGCTCGCGATCCGGGAAACCCTGCACGGCGGCGCGGGTGTTACGGAACAGCAGGCGACCGGTGCCGTGGCGATCCAGCAGCTCACGCACTAGGCGTGCCGAGGCTTCGCTGTCACCGGCATTCACCGCGGCCAGCAGCTCTTCACCGCCTGCGCCGAGGAAATCATGAATGGTCTTGTGCGCTGCATCCGACAGGCGCCCCTGGTCGAGCAGTTCCTGCACTGCCTCGGCAATCGGCTTGTAGTGCTCGCTTTCGGCACGGAAGGCGGCCAGATCATGGAAGCGGTTCGGGTCGAGCAGGCGCAGGCGGGCGAAGTGGCTGTCCTGACCGAGCTGCTCCGGGGTCGCGGTGAGCAGCAGCACGCCGGGGATGACCTGAGCCAACTGTTCGACCAGGGCGTACTCGGGGCTAGCGTGTTCCGGATGCCAAACCAGGTGGTGCGCTTCGTCGACCACCATCAGGTCCCAGCCGGCGGCAAACAGCGCGTCCTGGGCTTTTTCGTCCTCGCACAGCCATTCCAGCGCGACCAAGGCCAGCTGGCAGTCTTCAAACGGGTTGCTGGCATCGCTTTCGATAAAGCGCTCTTCATCGAACAGCGCGACATCCAGGTTGAAGCGTCGGCGCATTTCCACCAGCCACTGGTGCTGGAGGTTTTCCGGTACCAGGATCAGCACGCGGTTGGCGCGCCCTGAGAGCAGCTGACGGTGGATTACCAGGCCGGCTTCGATGGTCTTGCCCAGGCCCACTTCGTCGGCGAGCAGTACGCGCGGGGCGATGCGGTCGGCGACTTCGCGAGCGATATGCAGCTGGTGCGCAATCGGTTGCGCACGCACGCCGCCCAGGCCCCAGAGGCTGGATTGCAACTGGCGGCTGGTGTAATCAAGGGTGTGGTAGCGCAGGGCGAACCAGGGCAACGGGTCGATCTGCCCGGCGAACAGGCGATCACTGGCCAGGCGGAACTGGATAAAGTTCGACAGCTGGGTTTCCGGCAGGGTGACACTTTCATGCTGCGCATTGAGGCCGTGATAGACCAGCAGGCCATCGACGTCGTCGACTTCCTGCACGGTCAGCTTCCAGCCTTCGAAATGGGTGATTTCATCGCCCGGCGAGAAGCGCACGCGGGTCAGAGGCGCATTGCGCAGGGCGTACTGGCGAGTTTCGCCGGTGGCCGGGTAGAGCACGGTGAGCATGCGGCCGTCCTGCATCAGAACGGTTCCCAAACCCAGCTCCGCTTCGCTGTCACTGATCCAGCGTTGCCCCGGTTCATACTGCGCCATGCTTGTCTCCCGCGTGAAAAAGCCGACTATGTTAACGCAGCGTCGGGCCCTGGCCCAAGGCGCATTACTACGCATCGGGCACTTTGTGTGTTTAGGTAGATCGAAAGTGTAGCGAGGCAAGGCTCAAGTCGCGGCTTGACTGGCCGACAGTCTGACCAAAGGAGGGCTAAATAGATGCTGCCGCCGATCCCCCACAGTCTGGTTCCCGTGACCGTCCAGCATGACGTGGTCAAGCCGCGCCCGGAAATCCCGCCGGTCACAGCGTCCGCCGAAAGCTCCAAGGAAAGTGGCGTAAGCCTGGACAAGCGCCATCCGCAGGAAGCCGAAGCGCTGCTGCGTGAAGAGCAGCGTCGGCGTCAGCGCCGTCATGGCTATACTCCTGAAGAACTGGCCGAAGGTGAAGTGGCCGAGGCTGATGAAGCCGTGGTCGGTGAGTTGCCACGCCAGGGCCTGTGGGTGGATGTGGAAGTTTGAGTCTGTTGCCCGTGGATCTATTTGCCGACACCCCGTTGCAGTTACCCAACGCCGACTTGCAGTTGCATGCGCAGTGGCTGGATACGCCAACCGCCGACCACTGGCTGGCCGAGTTGAGCGCGCAGACGCCCTGGCAGCAGCCGCAGGTGCAGATTTATGGTCGGCAATTACCGGTGCCGCGCCTGGTGGCCTGGTATGGCGATGCCGAGGCCAGTTACCGCTATTCAGGCTTAACCCATCAACCGTTGCCCTGGACGCCGCTGCTGGCGCTGATTCGTGCGCAGGTGGAACAGGCGGTGGGGCAGCCGCTCAATGGCGTACTGCTCAACTATTATCGTGATGGCCAGGACTCCATGGGCTGGCACAGCGACGATGAAGCCGAGCTGGGCGCTAATCCGCTGGTCGCCTCGCTAAACCTGGGCGGCACCCGCCGCTTCGATCTGCGCCGTAAAGGGCAGAGCCGCATCGAACATTCGTTGCCGCTGCAACATGGTTCGCTGCTGGTCATGTCCGGGCCAACCCAGCATTATTGGCAACACCAAGTGGCGAAGACGCGCAGCCTCTGCGCGCCACGTCTGAACCTGACCTTTCGTTTGATCAAGCCAACCCCATGAGCAAAGACGACAAGCTGGTTGATTTCGCAGCCGAGCGCGACAAGCGCATCCATGACCTGCGCGACAAGAAACTCAATGAAATGCGTGATGCCTTCGAACAGGCCCTGCCGCTGCCCAAGGGCAAGAAAAAGCCCAAGGGCAAACCGAAAAAGCCTTGAAGCGGCTTTGCCATAGGCTGATTTGTTGATCTGGATCAGCTAAGTACAGCCTCATCCCGCCAGCGCCCGCCGCTTGTTGATCTGGATCAATAGCGCCCCTGCTGCCCCTGTTAATTTGAAGCCATACCCACACAGGCTTCACGCAGGAGGCAACCATGTTTATCGATGTCGTAGTTCTCGCCGGTATCGGCACCGTCGGTCTGATGGTCGCCTTCTTCGCCGGTGTCGGTTATTTCATCTGGCAGGATTCGCACAAGCGCAAGCAGGGGTGATTCTGCTGGGAAGGACCGATTCAAGGCTCGCGAGCTAGAGTCCTGCAAGGCAGAAATCGGCGAGGAAGCGGAGTTTACGAGTTGTAAATGAGCATCCGAGCCGGTTTCTAACGCAGCAGGGCCGACGCGCAGCAGGCTTTGAATCGGTTCGAAGGGGGCACGCAAGGCAATTTGGGCGACCTAGGTCGCCCTTTTTTATGGCCTGCCATCCATGGCGGCCACCCTGCGGGCCGTCGCTGCGCGACGTTAAAAATGATTCCCGCCCATTTTTTATGGCCTGGATTTATGAGGGGGATTTACGCCGCGTGAGCATCTTCCGGGCTGCGCGGTGATTCGATGCGTAGGTAGCTGTCGAGTTTGGCCTGCTGCGCCGGGGTGGTAAACAGGCCGAGCTTGCTGCGCCGCCAGAGAATGTCGTCTGCCTGCATGGCCCATTCTTCCTGGCACAGGTAATCGACTTCACGGGTGTAGAGGCCTCCGCCCAGGTGTTCGCCAAGGTCGCTGAGGTTACTCACGCCTTTGAGCATTACCCAGCTGCGGCTGCCGTAGCTGCTGGCCCAGCGCCGTGCCAGAGAGGTGGGCAGCCAGCCAAAGCGGGCGCACAGCGCTTCCACCAATGCGCTCTGGCTGTCCAGCTGCTCTGCGCCGGGTAGCAGGCTGCTGGCGGTCCAGCTTGGGCCGATCTTAGGAAAGAACGGCGCCAGTTGTGCCAGCGCTGACTCGGCGAGCTTGCGGTAGGTGGTCAGTTTGCCGCCGAACACCGAGAGCAGCGGCGCTTCGCCGGGGTGGCCAGACAGCGATAGGGTGTAGTCGCGGGTGACTGCCGATGGGTCGTCCGACTCGTCATCACACAACGGGCGTACGCCAGCGTAGGTGTGCAAGATATCGCTGCGCTGCAGTTGCTTCTTGAAGTGGGCGTTGACCACATTCAGCAAATAGTCGGTTTCTTCCTCGCTGATCGCCACCTTGGCCGGGTCGCCCTGGTATTCACGGTCCGTGGTGCCGATCAGGGTGAAGCGCTCCTGATAGGGGATGGCGAAGACGATGCGGCGGTCTTCGTTTTGCAGGATGTAGGCCTGCTCGCCGTCGAACAGGCGCGGCACGACGATATGGCTGCCCTGAATCAGGCGAATGCCGTAAGGCGATTGCTGTTTCAGGTCTTCGCGAATAAAGCGCGCCACCCAAGGGCCGGCGGCATTGACCAGGGCGCGGGCGCGAATCGAGAACAGGCTGCCGTCGCTGCGCTCCAGATGGATATGCCACAGGCCCTTGCTGCGCCGCGCGCTGACGCAGCGAGTGCGGCTGTGCACATGTGCGCCTTTTTCGCGGGCGGCCATGGCATTGAGTACCACCAGGCGGGCGTCATCGACCCAGCAATCGGAATATTCGAAACCGCGGGTGATCTCGGCTTGCAGTGGGCTGCCAGCACCGAAACGCAGGCTGCGTGAACCGGCCAGCTTCTCGCGCTTGCCTAGATGATCGTAGAGAAACAGCCCAGCACGAATCATCCAGGCCGGCCGCAGATGTGGGCGGTGCGGCAGGATAAAGCGCATGGGTTTGACGATATGTGGAGCTTTGCTAAGCAGCACTTCCCTCTCGGCCAGTGCCTCGCGCACCAGACGGAACTCGTAGTGCTCCAGGTAGCGCAGGCCACCGTGGATCAGCTTGCTGCTGGCCGATGAGGTGTGTTGCGCCAGGTCGTCCTTTTCACAAAGGAACACGGACAGTCCGCGCCCAGCTGCATCGGCGGCAATCCCGACACCATTGATGCCGCCGCCAATCACGGCAAGGTCATAGACTTCAGCGAGTGGAGTGTTGCTGGCGGGACGAGTAGGCATGATGGCACCGAAAGTCAGTATTGAACTTTTAATGTTCACTTTCGAAAATATGCTAGTCGAATAATCACGGCTTCGCCACCCCGGAATGCGCTTTCGCGCCCAGTGGTCGTCAGGTATTGGCAGAGGAATATGGGCTAGGCAGGTGCCAGGTCTGCGCTGACGGGCTTACACCAGGTCTAGGTGAACCTTGTGTTCGGCGAGCAGACGGTTGATGGTCGCGGAAGGTGCTGCATCGGTGAATACTCGGTCGACCAGAGCAACCGAACCCAGGCGCACCACGGCGTTGCGGCCGAACTTGCTGGAATCGACGGCAAGAAATACCTGGCGCGCATTGCTGATAATCGCCTGGGAGACCCGCACTTCCTGGTAGTCGAAGTCGAGCAGGCTGCCGTCTTCATCGATGCCGCTGATGCCGACCAGGGCGAAGTCGACCTTGAACTGCTGGATAAAATCCACTGCCGCCTGGCCGACGATGCCGCCATCGCTGCGCACCGTGCCGCCGGCCAGCAGCACTTCGAAGTCGGCCTTGGCGCTGAGCTGGGCGGCCACGTGCAGGTTGTTGGTGATGATCTTCAGGCCTTTGTGGCCGAGCAGTTCACGGGCGATAGCCTCGGTGGTGGTGCCGATGTTGATAAACAGCGAGGCGTGGTTGGGGATCTGCGCGGCAATGGCGGCCGCGATGCGCTGCTTTTCATCGCGCATCTGCCCAGCGCGCATGCTGTAGGCGGTGTTCTGCGTGCTGGAGCTTTCACTTGCCGCACCACCGTGGGTACGGCGCAGCAGGCCCTGTTCGGCGAGCTGGTTGATGTCGCGGCGAATGGTCTGCGGGGTGACGGCAAACGCCTGGGCCAACTCGTCGATGCTGACATAGCCGCGTTCGCGGGCAAGTTCGAGAATGTCGTGTTGGCGAGGCGGCAGGGTCATGGTGAGTCCTTTAAAGTGCGCGACATTATAGGCTGTCGTCGCAGCCAAATTGAGGCTAAGGTACGCCAACTTTGTCAGATTGTTTTCACATTCGAACATGACTCCTGCCATTGATCTGCTGAAAAAAGCCAAAGCTGTGCACCAGGTGCACAGTTATCACCACGATCCCAAGGCAGCTTCCTATGGTCTGGAAGCTGCGGAAAAGCTCAATCTTGAGCCTGCTCAGGTGTTCAAGACCATGCTGGCTGCCAGTGAGAAGGGCGAGCTGCTGGTGGCGGTGGTGCCGGTGGCCGGTACGCTTGATCTAAAAGCCCTGGCGCATGTCGCCGGGGTGAAGAAAGCCGATATGGCTGATCCAGCTGCAGCGCAACGAGCTACCGGCTATCTACTGGGCGGCATCAGCCCGCTCGGGCAGAAAAAGCGCCTGCGTACCTTTATCGATGAGTCGGCGCAGCAGTTTCCCAGCATTTACGTCAGCGCCGGACGGCGTGGGCTAGAAGTGCAACTGGACGCCGCCGTGCTGGCGCAGCTGACGCAGGCTTTGTTTGCACCTATTGGTCGCGGCTAGCAGGCTGTTGAAAAACTACCTGCGTTGCCGATACGGCGTTAAAAACAGGCTCAAAGTGCTCATTTACAGCAGTAAACTCCGCCTTTTCGCCTGTTTTTGCCTTGTCTCGGCTGCCTCGCTTACGCTTTTCAACGGCCTGCTAGTCGTTCAACTTTTAAACTTATAAAAACAAGGAAATCTGCATGTCTCATTACCTGCTTGCTATCGACCAGGGCACCACCAGCAGCCGGGCGATTGTCTTCAGTGCCCAGGGCTTGCCCGTGGCGCGCGCGCAGCAGGAGTTCAAGCAGTATTTCCCCCAGGATGGCTGGGTTGAGCATGATGGCGAAGAGCTGTGGCTGAGTACCCTCAAGGTCTGCCGGGAGGCGCTCAAGCAGAGCGGCCTGAGTGCCGGCGATGTGGCCGCAATCGGTATCACCAATCAGCGCGAAACCACCCTGGTGTGGGATGCACAGACCGGTACGCCGATCCATCCGGCGATTGTCTGGCAGGATCGGCGCACCGCCGATTACTGCGCTGAGCTGAAAGCCGCCGGGCATGAGGCGGCGGTGTCAGCCAAGACTGGGCTGTTGATCGACCCGTATTTCTCCGCAACCAAACTGCGCTGGATTCTGGAAAAAGTCCCCGGTGCCCGTGAGCGTGCCGAGCGTGGTGAGTTGCGTTTTGGCACCGTGGATTCGTTCCTGTTGTGGCGTCTGACCGGTGGCAAGTCGCATAAGACCGACGCCAGCAACGCCTCGCGCACCTTGCTGTTCAATATCCATACCCAGCAGTGGGATGACGAGCTGCTTAAGCTGTTCGAGATTCCCGCCAGCCTGCTGCCCGAAGTGCTCGATTGCGCTGCCGACTTTGGCAGCACCGAGCCTGGTCTGCTCGGCGCGGCGATTCCGGTGTTGGGCATGGCCGGTGATCAGCAGGCGGCGCTGATCGGTCAGGCCTGTTTTGCCCCAGGCATGGTGAAAAGCACCTACGGCACCGGCTGCTTTATGATCCAGAACACCGGCAGTACGCCGGTCACCTCGAAAAACCGCCTGCTGACCACTGTGGGCTATCGCCTTAACGGCAAGGTCACCTATGCGGTCGAGGGCAGTATCTTTGTCGCCGGCGCCGCCGTGCAGTGGTTGCGCGATGGCATCAAGCTGATCAGCCATGCCCGTGATTCCGAGGCCATGGCCGAGCAGACTGGCGATGCCTGTGGCGTGTACCTGGTGCCTGCGTTTACCGGCCTTGGCGCGCCGTACTGGGACCCGAAAGCCCGAGGCGCGATCTTCGGCCTGACCCGCGATACCGGGATCAAGGAAATCGTCACCGCAGGCCTGCAGTCGGTGTGCTATCAGACCCGTGATCTGCTCGAAGCCATGCGCCAGGACGGCGCGGCCGAGCCTAGCGCGCTGCGGGTGGATGGCGGCATGGTGGAAAACAACTGGGTTATGCAGTTTCTCGCCGACATCCTCGGGGTGCCGGTGGAGCGCCCGGAAGTTACGGAAACCACGGCGCTTGGCGTGGCGTATCTGGCGGGGCTGCAAGCCGGGCTTTATAAAGACCTGGAGAGCATCGCCCGGCATTGGCACCGGCAGCAGCGGTTCGATCCGCGCATGGCGGACAGTCATCGCAGCAAGCTGTATGACGGTTGGCTGGATGCGGTGAAAAGGGTGCGCAGCGAAGGCTGACGGTGGTAAAACTGCGCCTAGCCTGTCTCTGATTGTGGAAGCCTGAATGCCGCAGCGTCGTCCGTTTGTCGTGGGTGCTGTGCTCTGTGTGTTGCTCGCCTGTGTCGGCGCGGCGCGGGCAGAGACGTTGGTGATTGCCGGGGATATCTGGTGCCCGGTCAATTGCCAGCCAGGGTCTGAACGGCCGGGCATCTTTGTTGAGCTGGCGCGGGAGATCTTTGCCGAATCCGGTATCGAGGTGCAGTACCAGGCGTTGAACTGGGCACGCACTCTGCAACAGGTGCGTCGCGGGCAGTTGAATGCGGCAATCGGTGCGGGCGTTGAGGATGCACCGGATTTTCTTTATGGCGCCACGGCTGTGGCGTCGTCACGCAACTGCTTTTTTACCCTGCCTAATACCACCTGGCGTTTTACCGGTACGCCTTCGCTCGCAGAGCAGCGCCTCGGGGTGATTAACGATTACAGCTACGGCGATGAGTTGAACGCCTATATCGGACTGCATCGCAGCGACAGCGAGCGAATTCAGGTAGCTGCAGGCGATCAGGCGCTGGCGTTGAATATCCGCAAGCTGATGCATGGGCGCGTCGATGTAGTGGTGGAAAATGCCTGGGTCATGCAGGCCATGCTGGCCAGTCAGGGGCAAGTGGGGGCATTGCGTGAGGCCGGCTGTCGCGCCCCGGATGTGCCAATCTATCTGGCGTTTTCTCCGGCGCTGGAGTCCAGTCCGCGTTATGTCGCGCTGTTCGAACAGGGTTTGCAGCGTTACCGCGCCAATGGCCGTTTGCAGCAGTTGCTCCAGGCGTATGGGGTGGATCGACCCTGAGCGGCGGGCTGACAGGTTCAGGCAAGGGCCCCGTTGCCGGGGCCGCGAGCATCAGTAGCTGTATTGCACTTGCAGCCAGGCTTTGTCGGTATCCACAGCAAAATCGTCGGCGTCGTAGCTGGCGTATTTGACCAGCCCAACCAGGCCTTTCACGCCCGGAATCGGGTGGGCGTAGGACAGGTTGATCTCCTCGCCATACTGGCTGCTGCCTTCTTCAGCGCGAAAATCGTGGTACCAGGCCTGCAGACTGCCGCCAAACAACGGCGCGGTGACGCCTGCGTAGGCATCCTTGACGCCGCCCGCGGGCGTCATCAGGAAGATATCGGCCCAGCCTTGGAAGGCATGCTTGGTCGCCAGCGGAGTCTGGAAGGCGCGGTTGCCTGGGCCCTCGTCGCCGCCGAGCACTTCATAACCGGCTTTCAGCGCCACGCCCTTGAGGGTGTAACCGAGTTCGGCCAGGTAGTAGTCGCTATCCAGATCCAGCGGGTTATCGGCGTATTCGCTCTGCTGCGCATATTCCAGTACGTAGCTGACGCCTTGGATGGCACCGTTGAGGCGCAGCCCGGTGGTCTTGCTCGACTGGCTGCCGGCCGTCAGGTTGTCCAGGCCCAGGCGGTATTGGTAGGCGGTGGCGGTCAGCTCCGGCATCAGGATGTACTGGGCGTTGAGCAGGTGGCTGTGGCCTTCGATATTGGCCGGGTTGGCCGCAGTGTGGTACTGACCGTTGCCGGGGCCGAAGATGCTGTTGATGTTATCGATATAGGCGTAGGTCAGGGTCAGCCCGGCCAGCGGTTTGAGCTGGGCCAGGGCTCCATCGTAGGTCTGCTCGTTCTGCCGCCAGGCCACACCGCCAACGAAACGCTGGTTGTCCAAGTTGATCCGTTGGCGCCCTAGCACGGCAGCGCCGTACTTGTGGTCGTAACGCAGCAGCGCTTGGTTGACTTCGCTGCCATCCGGGTCGGCGACCACTGAGTACTCGCTTTGGCCATTGCGGGTTTCGTTGTAGCTGGCATCGCCGATGCGGCTGACGTTGTCGGCCTCGATCAGCGCCGAGAGGCCGTACCACTTGCCGCTCTGCACGCCGACGCGGGTGCGCAGGGTCTGCGCGTTGGCGTGTTTGAGGGCGTTGTCCTGGTCGACATGCTCATAGCGGTAGCGCGCGTCGAGGATCGGCTTGGCCTCGCTGAACATGTTGCTGAAGGATTCTTCGGCAAAGGCGGCGTGGCTGAAGGTGGTGCCGGCAATGGCCAGCGACAGCAGGGACAGTTTCATCATGCGCATAGCGGTCTTCCTGTAAGCCAAAAAACGCAAAAAAAAACGCCACAGCGCCCATGTCTCGAAAGGAGAGGGGTGCTATGACGTCGTTGTCGGTTGAGTGGCAGACACGCCGTTGTGCTGACCGGGGTGGGTCATAGCAGGCGGCGTGCCAGGATTTATAAGCTGCTGATTTGTGACGAGTTAGTGAATTTTTAAGAACCTTTGGCGATTAACCTGTGCACCGTCGCTGCCCGGCGCGCATTCAGACGGTGCAGCTGTACCGGCGCAATCGTCGGCCGCTGTAGTAGGCGCACGTTGCCGTGCTGCGGCATGCTCTACGCCATCACAGATAAGGAGCGTCGCCCCATGCAGCTTGAATTTCACCAGGTCGATGCCTTTGCCACGCAGCCGTTTACCGGTAATCCGGCGATGGTTTATCGCCTGGACAGCTGGCTTGAAGATGGCCTGATGCAGCAGATTGCCGCCGAGCACAACCTGGCGGAAACCGCCTTTGTAGTGAAGGAAGGCACTGCCTGGCATATCCGCTGGTTTACCCCTGCCGCGGAAGTGCCGCTATGCGGCCACGCCACCTTGGCCAGTGCCCATGTGCTGTTCGAGGTCTATGGCGAGCCGGGTGAGGTGATCGATTTCACCTGTCTGTCCGGCGCACTGAGTGTCAGTCGCGCAGGCAACAAGCTGGTGCTGGATTTCCCGGTGCGCTGGGCGCAGCCCTGTGAGCTGCGCGCAGAAGTTAGCCAGGCGCTGGGCGTACCGGTAGAGAGCGTGCTGGCGCTGTACGAAGGGCAGGGCATTCAGGAGCTGCTGGCTATTCTGCCGAACGAGGCAGCTGTGCGCGCTTGCCAGCCGGACCTGGCAGCAGTGGCCAAGTTGCCGGGGTTGGGCTTGCTGATCAGTGCCGCTGGCGAACGGCATGATTTTGTCTCGCGCTACTTCGCCCCGGCCATCGGCATCAATGAAGACCCGGTCACCGGCTCGACCCACTGCATCCTCACACCCTACTGGGCGCAGCGCTTGGACAAGCCTCAGCTGAATGCCTTCCAGTGTTCGGCGCGCGGCGGCGAGTTGCACTGTGAGTTGGCTGGTGAGCGGGTAAAGATTGCCGGCCAGGCGTTGTTGATTGCCAGTGGCCGGTTACTGTTGGGGTAGGTCAGCTGTCGCTGCTGTAGCGGCGTACCCCCGACTCCCCCAGATTGACCTGGGCGGCAATGCTGCCCGGAGCGGGGAATACCACCAGATGGTCGGCCGCGACGCGAATGCCGACCTGCTGGCCGGGCTGATGGTCGGCGTGGCTGGGGAAGATCGATTCCAGCTGGCTGCCGGTGGGCAGTTGCAGGCGGTAGAGGGTGGCGGCGCCGAGGAAGGTCTTGCCGACGATCAGGGCCTTTTGCGTGCTGTCCGGGTCATAGACGATATCGTCCGGGCGCAGCAGGACGTCCACTGCACTGCCGGTTGGCCAGGTGTAAGCACGGTTGCCGCGAATCAGGCCCAGCTCGGTCTGCACTGCATCCGGGCTGAGCAGTTGGCCGCGAATAAAGTAGCCCTGGCCAATAAAACTCGCGACAAACGGCGTCAGCGGCTCGTGGTACAGGTTGAACGGGGTGTCCCACTGTTCCAGCTTGCCTTCCTTGAAAACACCGACGTGATCGCTGACTGCGAAGGCTTCTTCCTGGTCGTGAGTCACCAGAATTGCGCTGGTGCCACGGGCCTTGAGAATGTCGCGCACCTCATGGCTCAAACGCCGGCGCAGCTCGCCATCCAGGTTGGAAAACGGCTCATCAAGCAGCAGCAATTGCGGTTCCGGCGCCAGAGAGCGGGCCAAGGCCACGCGTTGCTGTTGGCCACCGGACAGCTCGTGCGGGTAGCGTTTGCCGAGGTGGCCGAGCTTGACCAACTCCATCAGCTCCTGGGTAACCCGCTCGCAGTTGGGCTGCTTGCGGATGCCGAAACCGATGTTCTCGGCCACGCTCAGGTGCGGGAACAGCGCGTAATCCTGAAACACCATGCCAATTCGGCGTTTCTCCGGGGCCAGGGTAAAGCCGGCCTTGGAAATAACCTGATCGGCCAGCTGAATCTCGCCTTCCAGCACCGGCTCGAAACCGGCAATCGCGCGCAGGGTGGTGGTCTTGCCGCAGCCCGAGGGGCCGAGCAGGCAGCCGATATCGCCGGCATTCAGGTGCAGGTTGAGCTGTTGCACCACCTTGTGTCCGGGGTAGCCGCAGCTCAGTTCGCGCAGATTTAGCAGAGGTTGGCTCATGCGTGGTGGTACGCCGGCTCAACCAGAAATTCGAGCAGCGCTTTTTGCACATGCAGGCGGTTTTCCGCTTGATCCCAGGCTGCCGAGCGCGGGTCTTCGAGCAGATCCTCGCTGATTTCCTCACCGCGGTGAGCCGGCAGGCAGTGCAGGAACAGCACATCTTCGGCGGCGGCATCGAGCAGGGCACGGTTGACCTGGTAGGGCTGGAACAGCTTCAAACGTTCGGCGGCTTCGTCTTCTTGGCCCATGGAGGCCCACACGTC
>JBIHZW010000325.1:0-3906 GCA_044240245.1 Pseudomonas sp.
GCAACGCAGGCTAAACAGCGCATCGCCGGTCAGGCATTCGGAGTGCAAACGGCCCAGTACGGGGGCGCCATCAGCCACATCACCAAAGGTCAGGGCTACATGCTCCTTGCCGGTGGCCGTTTCGAGAAAGCCATGCATGGTGAACACGCCAAACGGCGTAGGCAGCTGGGAGGCGGCGACAAACACGACGGACACCGGATGCTCCTAAAGAAAATGGGCAGGGAAAATCAGGCCGGCATTGTAACAGCAGGCCCTGGCAGCCGCTTAGCCTGAATTATTGATGATAAAGATCAAGCCCACGCGAGGTTACCCAGGCGCTAGTACTTGGACTCCAGCACCAGCACATCCTGCTCGACCTTCCAGCCAACGCGACTGAGGAAGCTCATGCCGAGCAAGGCCTCGGTGGGCGAGTCGCCTTCCAGTACTACGGCCTCGACACCCAACACTTCCAGTTCACCGACCTTGACCCGGTCCAGCGTCACGCGCCAACCACGGGCGGTGCCGCTGGCGGTACTGACCTGCAGAGGTGCGCCGATCACTCGGTAATCGATACCCAGGCGGCGAGCATGCGCGTCATTCAGCGCGATGGAGGTTGCACCGGTATCCACTAGAAACTGGATGGACTGGCCATTGACCGAGCCCCCCACCCAGTAGTGCCCGCCAATGCCCTTGGCAACGCTAAGCTGCTTTTTCTGCGCTTCAGCAAAGCCTTCGCTGTACTCGCGGCTCAGGCTGTAGCTGCGCTCGACACCGTCGACACGCAAGACCGCGCCACGGCTATCGGCACTGACCACAACCACGCCACCTGGGCCAACCTGGCCGACTTTGACCAGCTTGCGCTGACCGTCAACATTCAACACCGCAGCGCCAGGAAACAGGCCGACAACCCGCACCTGGGTGGCCGCCATCGCCCCGCTGCTTATTAGCAGCGGCAGGCTCAATAACAGTACTTTCAAGGCGTACATGGAACATCTCGCACAGGTTAGTCAAATGGATAAGGTTGCTGCCAACGCTGGAAAATCGGCCGCAGGCTGCCGTTCGCCACCAGGCTATCCATGCGCTTATCGAACAGCTCAGCCAGAGTTCGGCCTCGCGGGGTGTCGGCAAAACCCAGGTAGATCGGCAGCTTGGTCAGCTGGGTAACACGGTAGCGATTAGGCTGGCTGGCCGTGCTTAGCACATCCTCGACCTCGGTGAGGGCATCGAGATAGAAATCTGCATGCCCCATATCCAACATGCCGAGGATACCGCTACGGCGTAGCACTTCGCGGTACTGGCGCAAATTTGGCAGATAACGCTGGTACTCATAGCCACGCATCCAGGCCAGGCGGAACTCTCCGAGGGACTCTTGGGTGGGGATGGGTTTATCCAGCAAGCCCAGCGCAGCGATCTGGTCGGCGTCGTAGTTCCAGCGCGGATAGAACACGCCCTGCTCGACTTCATTAAGGTAGGAGCCCGCCCAGGCATCAGCCGCGCCGCGCTGCACCAGGCCAATGGAACGGGTGTAAGGCACGCTCTGGATATCCAGTTGCACGCCAGCAGGCTCGAATACCGCGCGGAAAATCTCCCAGGCCATCCCACTGCCATCGGCATGGGTATGCCCTTCCCACGTTTCGCTGGCAATACGGATCTGCGTCAGCTCAGCTGCGCTAACCAAGCCGCTGGCAAAGCTGATTACCGACCACAGCAACCACCGACAGCAGCGGCCCATTAGCGATCCCTTTCTGATTACCAGCCCAGAGCCGCAGCCAGCCCATTGGCCCAGCCCCAGACAATAAGCTGCAGGGCCATCCAGGCGAACACGCCGGCGAGCACGTCATCGAGCATGATGCCGACACCGCCATGCACGTGCCGATCAATCCAGCGGATCGGCCAGGGCTTGAGAATGTCGAATACGCGGAACAATAAGAAGCCTAGCAGCAGCCAGCCCCAGCCGTCCGGCACCAGCCAGAGGGTGATCCACATGCCGACCATTTCGTCCCAGACGATGCCTTCATGGTCGTGCACCCGCAGGTCATCAGCCACCTTGCCGCACAGCCAGAAGCCAAACAGCATGGTGATGCCGAGCATCAGCCAGTAGCCCCAGTCCGGCAGCATCTGCAACAGCGGAATAAACGGCAGCGCCACCAGCGAACCCCAGGTGCCGGGGGCTTTCGGCAAGGTGCCGGAGCCAAAGCCGAAGGCGAGGAAATGCCAGGGATTGCGCCATACCGAAGGCGGTACGAACTCGGCGGGGACTTGCTTGGGATGATCAGTCACTGGCACTTCCAAAATGTTGATAGCCGCTGCGTGGCAGCTGCACGGGCTGGCCTTGCGAGTCCAGCAGAGTAACGCCCTGGCCGGCCACAACACGACCAATAACTCGCACAGGCCAGCCAGCCTGTTGCAAATCAGCTAAATACTGCGCCGGCAGAGTGAAGGCCAGGCGGTAATCATCGCCACCACTTAATGCGCACTGGCGCGCCACCGTCTCCCCGGAAAATGCCCGCAAGGCGGCGGATATTGGCACCTGCGCCCGCTCAATCAGCAGCGCCACACCGGACGCTGCGGCGATATGGCCACAGTCAGCCAACAAGCCATCGGAGATATCCAGCCCGGCTGTGGCCTTGCCACGCAGCGCCAGCCCCAGATCGAGCTGCGGCATAGGCGACCAGTAGCGCGCCAGCAGCGCCTCGGCCACTGCGGACTCGGCTTGGCGTTGCCCGAGCACCAGCGGCAAAGCGCCAGCGGCATCACCTAACTCACCACCGACGCAAAGCAGATCGCCGACCTGCGCACCTTTGCGGGTCAACGCCATACCAACCGGCAAGCGACCGAAGACGGTCAAGGTCAGACTCAGAGGACCACGGGTGGTATCGCCGCCGATCAGACGAATCGCGCAGCGCTGCGCCATCTGATCCAGGCCACGGGCAAAGCCCTGCAACCAATCCGGCTCGGCACTGGGCAATGTCAACGCAAGGGTAAAGCCGACAGGCGCAGCGCCCATGGCGGCCAAATCACTGACCGAAACGCCGAGCGCACGTTGCGCCAGCAGAAACGGATCGGGCGATTCGGGAAAATGCACCCCGGCGACCAGGGTGTCGGTAGAAATCGCCAGCTGCTCGCCAGCCGGCAATTGCAGCAGGGCGCAGTCGTCGCCAATACCCAATGCCACGCCCTCGCCAGCCTGCGCACAGGACGCAGCGGCGAAGTAATGACGGATCAGCTCGAACTCACCCAAAGCAAGTCTTAACGCTTGTTAGCGCGAACTTCGTCCGCGCGCAGACGCGGTGCCAGCTTGTCCAGCACACCATTGACGAACTTGTGCCCGTCAGTGGCGCCAAACACCTTGGCCAGTTCAATACCTTCGTTGATCACCACGCGATAGGGGATATCGATGCGGTTTTTCAGCTCGTAGGTCGACAGACGCAGGATCGACAGCTCAACCGGGTCGATCTCGTCCAGCGGACGGTCGAGCAGCGACTCAAACGCGCCATCGATCTCGGTCTTCTGCCGCGGCACGCCGTGCAGAATCTCGTGGAAGTAGGCGCCGTCTACCGCAGTGAAATCGTTATCGACGCGAAACTGCGCTTCGATCTCGTTCAGCTGCTGCCCAGCCATATGCCAGGAGTACAGCGCCTGCATGGCCAAGGTGCGCGCCTGACGGCGTGCGAGGGTCTTGGTGCTGGGGCCTTTCTTCGGCGCTTGCGGCTGCTGCCCGTTACCGTCGTTCTGGCTCACTTGGCCTCCAACTGCGCCAGCAGGCTGACCATTTCCAGGGCGGACAATGCAGCTTCCGCGCCTTTGTTGCCGGCCTTGGTGCCGGAACGCTCAATGGCTTGCTCGATGGAATCGACAGTCAGTACGCCAAACGCAACCGGTACGCCGAACTCCATGGACACCTGGGCCAGGCCCTTGGTGCATTCG
>JBIHZW010000086.1:0-13342 GCA_044240245.1 Pseudomonas sp.
ACCCAGGTGTTTGGCAGCATCCGCGTGCGCATGGTCGAGTACAGCGCCGGCTACCTGGCCGATCACTGGTGCCAGAAGGGCCATATTCTGCTGTGCCTGGAAGGCGAACTGCACACCGAGCTGGCAGATGGTCGGCGCTTTGTGATGACGGCGGGCATGAGCTATCAGGTCGCCGATCAGGCTGAAGCGCACCGCTCATCCACCGCCAGCGGGGCGCGGCTGTTTATCGTCGATTGAAGGCGTTATCAGGCCTGATCAGTTGCGCTCGGAGCTCAGCAACATCAACAGCGACACCGGCTGCTCGCTCTCCGGGTGCAACGGCTCCTGCAGCCATTGCAGGCGCCAGCCGGTTTCACTGAACAACGCCAGCCAGGACTCCAGTGTGCGGAAGAACCAGGGCATCGGCTGAGCAAAGCCTTCGCCAAAGCCGGCAAAGGTTTCCACCCGCCAGCCGTCGCGATAGCTCGCATCGTTGCAGGCACGCCAAGGGTGCAGGGTCTGGATCAGTAAGCGACCGTCTTCCGCCAGTAGACCATGCAGGGCATTCAGGGTCGGCGCCAGCGGCTCTTCCAGCAGGGCAAAGTTGCCCACCAGCACATCGAAACGCCCCAGCAGCTCAGCCTGGCTTTCCAGCTCGGCATAACCGCACACCCGATACTGCGACGTGCCACCGGCCGCCTGTTGCGCCACGGCAATCAGCGGCGCGGAGGCATCCACACCGACCGCCTCGATGCCATGTTCGACCAGCCCACGGCACAACCAGCCCTCGCCACAGCCAAGATCAAGCACACGCTTGGGCGCCAGAGCGAGAATCGCCTGAACGATGGCTGCGTCAGTCACCAGTCGGCGGCTTTCGATGCGCTGCTCGCGCACGGCCGCCGTCCAGGCATCGGCATTAGCCTGCCAACTGAGGTTGAGTTGCTCCCGATGGTCGCGTTGCATAGCTCACTCGTCGCCTGTTCCGTCACGGCAAAATTCTAGCAATCTGCAGTTGCCCGCAGCGCCAGGGGCAATCCTGCGCCAGTTGCCGGGCATCGGTGTTGCCGCTGATCACTTAATCCACGTGCCTGCGCATAAAAAACAGTGAAAAAACCTCTGTCTGCCAAGCCCATCCCGGCCTGCCCGCTGCGCCAGCGGCTAAACTGCAGGCAGTGGCCAGCTGAGAGGAACTCAGTGCTCAAGCCCGCTGATGTTATTCAGCAACCTGTCAAACCTATGGATGAGTACATCAGGCTAAATGAATATGGGCGCACCTTGGCAACTCGACATCACCACCCTGCCAGCCGGCGAGCAACCCAACCGGCGCAAGCGCACCAGTAAGCTGAAGGTCACTTTCTGGCTGCTTGTTCTGCTGCTGGGCATCGCCGCCGGTTTTTTGCTTGTCGAGGAGGTACGCACCTCGCGCTTTCAGGCCCAGGAACTCAGCCGCTACGCGCAAACCCTCAGTTACCGGGTCAAGCCGGGGCCCAGCCCGTCGATCATCTACCCCAAGGAAGGCCCCTTCGATAAGCGCCAGGGCTACACCTACCTGCCCTTGATGCTGGAGCGGCTCAACCAGCGCAATTTTGTCGTGCAGCAGCAGGCGCAGTTTTCCCCCGCCCTGCTCGACTATGCCCAGCGCGGCCTTTTTGTGCCCTACCCGGAGAAGATCCAGAGCGGCCTGCGCATCAGTGACTGCAGCGGTACGCCCTTCTATGAATTCCGCTACCCGCAACAACGCTACCCGAGCTTCAACGCCATCCCGCCGCTGGTAGCCGGCAGCCTGCTGTTTATCGAAAACCGCAAACTGCTCGACCCCGAGCAGCCGCTGGCCAACCCGGCGGTGGACTGGCCACGTTTCGTCATGGCGGCCATCTCCCAGGTCGGCAAGCTGCTGGACATGCAGGACCAATCGGCCGGCGGCAGCACCCTGGCCACTCAGTTGGAGAAATACCGCCACTCCCCGGATGGCCTGACCTTATCGGCCACGGAGAAACTGCGGCAGATGCTTTCCGCCAGTGTGCGCGCCTACCAGAGTGGCCCGCAGACACTGGCCGCGCGGGAAAATATCGTCCGCGACTACCTCAACAGCGTCCCGCTCTCCGCAGCCCCCGGGCATGGCGAAGTGCATGGCCTGGCCGATGGCCTGCGCATCTGGTTTGGCGCGGACTTCGCCCAGGTCAATCTGCTGCTCGACCCCGCACGCTCACCGGATGCCAGCCTGGCCGAGCGCGGCCTAGCCCTGCGCCAGGTGCTGGCCCTGATGATTGCCCAGCGCCGCCCCTCCTATTACCTGGCTCAGGGCCGTAATGACCTGGCCGAGCTGACCGATAGCCATATCCGCCTGCTGGCTGGCGGCGGCCTGATTGACGCACCACTGCGTGATGCAGCGCTGAACCAGCCACTGGTCTACCGCGACTGGGCCCTGGAGCCCAACCTGCAGGTGGTGGACGGCAACAAGGGCATCAGCGTTTCGCGGGCACGCCTGTCAGCCATGCTCAACATGCCGTTGTATGACCTGGATCGCCTCGACCTGAGCGCCACCAGCACGCTGAACAACGAGCTGCAGCAAGCCGCCAGCCAGTACCTGCAGCAATTGGCCGACCCGGAATTTGCCGGGCAGATTGGTCTGTTCGGCGAGCGCCTGCTGTCCCCGGAAAAGACTGCCGACGTGCGCTACAGCTTCACCCTGTTCGAACGCACCAGTAACGGCAGCGTGGTGCGAGTGCAAACCGACAGCACCGACCAGCCGTTCGATATCAACGAAGGCAGCAAGCTGGAATTGGGCTCCACCGCCAAGCTCAGGGTGCTGGCCACCTACTTGGAAATCATTGCCGAACTGCACCAGCGCCATGCCGGCCAAAGCGCCAGCGAATTGCGCGCAGTCAACGCCCAGGACAACCTCACCCGCTGGGCCATCGGCTATCTGCAGAGCACCCCCAACGCCAGCCTACCTGCCATGCTTGATGCGGCGCTGGAGCGCAAATACTCCGCCAGCCCAGGCGAGCGCTTCTTCACCGGCGGCGGCATTCACACCTTCGCCAACTTCCGCCGCGAAGATAACCAGCGCATCGCCAGCATGCGCGAAGCCCTGCGCGAGTCGCTCAACCTGCCGTTTATCCGTCTGATGCGCGACCTGGTGCGCTACAGCACCTACCAGGGCCCGAACAACAGTGCCGAGCTACTCAAGGACGACAAAGACCCACGTCGCCAGGCCTATCTGCAAGACTTCGCCGACCGCGAAGGCACCACTTTCCTGCTGCGTTTCTGGCGCAAGTACCAGGGCCAGCCCGAGCAACAGCGCCTGGACACCTTTCTCAATGGCCTGCGCCACACCTCGGTACGGCTCGCCGCCGTACACCGCTACCTGATGCCGCATGCAGACGAAGCCAGCTTTGCCGCCTTCCTGCGCAAGTACCTGCCCCAGGAAAAGCTCAGCGATAAGCGCATCGCCGAGCTGTATAAAAGCTATGGCCCCGGCGCTTACAGCCTACCGGACCAGGGCTATATCGCCCGCGTCCACCCGCTTGAACTGTGGCTCCTGGGCTACCTGATCGAACAACCGCAAGCCACCTTCAGCAATGCCGTGAGCGCCAGCCAGGATGAGCGCCAAGAAGTCTACGGCTGGCTGTTCCGCAGTCGCCACAAGAGCGCGCGCGACAGCCGCATCCGCATCATGCTGGAGGTAGAGGCCTTCCTCGATATTCACCGGCGCTGGCAAAACCTCGGCTACCCCTTCGCCCATCTGGTGCCGTCGCTGGCCACCGCTATCGGCAGCTCCGGTGACCGCCCAGCGGCGCTGGCCGAACTGGTCGGAATCATCCAGAACGATGGCATTAGGCAGCCCACCGCACGCATCGACAGCCTGCATTTCGCCGCCGATACGCCCTACGACACCCTGGTGGTGCGCGACCATGCCGAAGGCAAGCGAGTAATGGCCTCGGAAGTCGCCGCTGCGCTGCGTAGCGCTCTCGCCGATGTGGTTGAAGCCGGCACTGCGCGGCGCTTGCTTGGCAGCTTTACCCAAGCTGATGGCCAGCCCCTGAAGGTCGGCGGCAAAACCGGCACAGGCGATAACCGCATTGAAACAGTCGGCGCCGGTGGTCGAGTACTTAGCTCGCGGGCGATGAACCGTACCGCAACCTTTGTGTTCTACCTCGGCCCGCGCCACTACGGCACCCTCACCGCCTTTGTACCTGGCCGCGCCGCAGAGAGCTTCCGCTTCACCTCAGCCCTACCGGTGCAGGTGCTTAAAGGTATGGCACCGATTCTGCTGCCCTACCTTCAACCGGACACCCACAGTCAATGTCTGCCGCCCACGCCCGCCGCCCAAGCCAGATCCTTGTAGACACTGAGCAGAAAAACTGTCCGCAATAAAAACGGGAGGCCAATGGCCTCCCGTTTTTATTGAACCCTGCCAGCGACTATTTCGCCTTGTAGATGATCCCTGGGCTGCACTGCACCATCTGATAGTGGTTAGGCAGGCCATTGAGTGCTTCAGAAGCCCCCAGGAACAGATAACCGCCCGGTTTCAACATGGCATGAATACGCGTGAGAATGTCCTTCTTCACCTCGGCCGAGAAGTAGATCAGCACGTTACGGCAGAACACCACATCGAACTTGCCCAGGCTGGCGTAGCTGTCTAGCAGGTTCAACGGACGAAACTCGATGCGACTGCGAATGGCCGGCTTGACCACCCAGCGACCCGGCCCTTTAGGGTCGAAATAACGCTGCAGACGTTCCTGGGAAAGGCCGCGGCCCATCGCCAGGCTGTCGTATTCACCGGATTTACAATTGATCAGCATGGTCGGCGAAAGGTCGGTGGCAACAATCTGCAAGCCGCCTTTGAGCTGACCGATATTGGTCTTCTCGAACTCGTCGATGGTCATCGACAGCGAATAGGGCTCCTGCCCCGATGAGCAGGCCGCCGACCAGATGCGCAGGCGCTGACCAGGACTGGCCTTGATCATCTCCGGCAGCACGCGGTTCTTTAGCACCTCGAACGGATAGGTATCACGAAACCACAGGGTTTCGTTGGTGGTCATGGCATCGACCACTTGCTCGCGCAAACCGCTGCGCGGCTGGGTCTGCATGCGCTGCACCAGCTCACCCAGGGTCTTGATGCTGTTCTGCTCCATCAACTTGTTGAGCCGACTGGAAACCAGATACTGCTTGTTGGTGCCAAGCAGGATGCCGCAGGCTTTTTCCAGGAAAGTCCGGAACTGCTCGAAATCCAAATTACCTGTAGACACTCGCGAGGCCTCGACGAACATATGATTCACTAAGGGCCAGGCCCTTAGTCCCCTGCCGCAATGTTGATACGGTCAGCTACCCGTGCCGCCAGGTCATCCGGGCGAAACTTGGCGAGAAAATCATCCGCTCCCACCTTCTTCACCATGGCCTGGTTGAACACGCCCGATAACGAAGTATGCAGGATGATGTGCAGCTTTTGCATGCGCGGATCGGCGCGGATCTCTGCGGTCAGTGTATAGCCATCCATTTCCGGCATCTCGATGTCGGAAATCAACATCAAAAATTCATCTGCGGGATTTTTGCCCTCTTCAACCATCGCCTTCAGATAATCCAGCGCCTGACGCCCGTCATTCAACGCCACTACCTCGACGCCGACAGTCTCCAGGCAGCGGGTTACCTGCTTACGCGCCACCGAGGAGTCGTCGCAGGTCAGCACGCGCATACTCACCGCACGCGCCTGGGTCTCGGCACTAAGAACGCCTTCGGAAATAACTTCGGATGTCGGTGCTACCTCGGCGAGAATCTTCTCGACGTCAATGATCTCGACCATCTTGTCGTCCAGATGCGTCACCGCCGTCAGGTAGTGATCGCGCCCGGTGCCCTTGGGTGGCGGATGAATCGACTCCCAGTTCATGTTGACGATGCGCTCGACCGAGTGCACCAGAAAGCCCTGAACCTTGGTGTTGTATTCGGTGATGATGACAAAGCTGTTGTCGATATTGGCCAGCGGCGCGCTGCCGGTAGCCATGGACAAATCAAGAATCGGGATAGTGCCGCCCCTGATATTGGCGACACCGCGAACGACCGGACTGGATTTCGGCATGATGGTGAGCTTGGGGCATTGCAGCACCTCTTTCACCTTGAACACGTTGATTCCATACAGCTGATTGCTGTTCAAACGAAACAGCAACAGCTCCAAACGATTCTGCCCAACCAACTGAGTTCGCTGGTTAACCGAATCCATCACACCGGCCATACCCAAACTCCTTATTTGAGTAACAGATTGCTGTCAGCGTAGCAGGCGGCACGCGCCTTGCTATCCAACCCATATGAACACTGAAACGACAACTACCCGACGCTCACTGGCAAAGTGCCGCTACTGGCTGGCAGTTGTACCCGCTTTGCTGGTACTCGGCTATAGCGCCTTGGCTATAGCCAACGCCACGCGGCCTGAACAACTTATCGGCGCTGGCGAAGTTTTTCTTGAGCAAGCGGTGAGTGAATATTTACAGCGTAGCAACATCGCCGGTCGCCATGAGATTCAAATCAACCGGCTCGACCCACGCCTGCGCCTGCCGCTGTGCCAACAGCCATTGACCACTACACTGGAAAGCCCCGCCGAACCTATTGGTCGCGTGACACTGCGCGTACGCTGTGACGGTGCGGCACCTTGGACGGTGTTTGTGCCCGGACAGGTGCGGCTGTACCGCGAAGTGGTGATCGCCAGTCGCCCGCTCAAGCGCGACAATCTGGTGACGGATATGGATGTTGTGCTGGCCGAGCGCGATGTCGGCCTGCTCAATCAGGGCTATCTCACGACATTGCAGCAGGCACTCGGCAAAAAATTGACGCGCGCACTGCTACCAGACCAGGTACTTGCGCCGATTCATGTGCAATTAGCCGAAGCCATACGCAAGGGTGATCAAGTGGTGATCAGCGCCCGTAGCGGTGGAATAAGCGTACGCATGCCCGGCGAAGCCTTGTCAGACGGTACTATTGGCCGGCAGATCAGCGTACGCAACCAACGCTCCAACCGGGTGATTAAAGCCCGCGTGGTAGGCCCTGGGCAGGTAGAAGTGGCGATGTAGGCATGATTCTTGTTTTAGCTTTGTGCAATCAGTGGGCTGACGATTATCCACACTGTGTTTAGACTGTTACCTGACGCACACTTTTTTGCCCTAAAGTTTTTCGGGGTAATGCCGACAAGCTAGGCAAGCGTCCAAACACTGTTCGAGGTTTTGCATCATGGTCATTGACATCAACCGGCTCAACAATGCCGCAACGCCAGCCAATTCGGGGCGGACCGGCAGTGCGCAGGCAGGTGGCCAGAACGAAGCCATCGGCAGCAAACAACCTGGCAACGTACCCACCCCCGTCGAGCAGGCGCAACAAGCCGGCAAGAGCGGCGAGTCGGTACAGCTGAGCCGTGAGGCCCAACAGTTGCAGAAAGTCAGCGAAAAGCTGCGCGATCAGCCTACCGTCAACAAAGAGCGCGTCGCCCAGCTGAAACAGGCGATCGAAGACGGCAGCTACCAAATCGATAGCCAGCGCGTCGCCAGCAAACTGCTTAATTTCGAATCCCAGCGCTAGTCACCGGGCTACGCTGGGGTAATTGGTCGCCCAATAGACACCGCATGCAACGCGCTGCAATGTCTGTTACCCCGAAGAGCCCGCAATGCACGACACCAGCCTGCTTGAACTGTTCACCAACGATATCGGCACTGCCGAGCAGTTGCTTGAATTGATCGACACCGAATTCCAAGCCCTCAGTGATCGCGATCTCCCCCGCCTGCAAAGCATTCTGACTGACAAGCTGCCGCTGCTGAGCCTGCTCGACCAGCACGGCAAAGAGCGCAGCCAACTGCTCGCCAGCCTCAACCTCAGCCCCGATCGCACTGGCCTGCAGGCACTTGCCGGCCAATCCAGCCAGGGCGAACTGCTGCTTGAGCGTGGCGACCAACTCAACGCCCTGCTCGAACGCTGCCAGGCAGCCAACCTGCGTAATGGCCGGTTGATTCGCTCCAGTCAGGCATCGGCCCACAGCATGCTCGGCATTCTGCGCGGTAACGAGACGCCGAGCCTCTATGACAGCCGCGGCAGTGCCGCTAGAATCGGCCAGCAGCGCCCGCTCAGCCAGGCCTGAAACCTATAAAAGGCACAGGGGACATACTGTCATATTGCCAGTATGCTAGTGCCATAGCATTTGCTCGGAGAGTTATGGACCGTGTCCAGTCCTTTTAGCCAGGAAGATGGCCCGCAGCCACCCAAGGTGCTCAAGACACCGGTGGAAATAGTTGCCAACCTGCGCCAACTGCAACAAAACCATGACCCGCTGATCATCACCTTCCACGAACGCAACCAACGCTTCCAGAGCTACGTGATCGAAGTTGATCGCGACAAGAAGCTGCTGATTCTCGATGAACTGATGCCAAGCGACGGCGAGCGCTACCTGGCCAACGGTGAAGCCTTCAATGTCGAGGCCTTCCACGAAGGTGTGCGCGTGGCCTGGAAATGCGAAGAGAACGTGCGTATCGCCGAGCATGAAGGCGCGCGCTGCTACTTCAGCCCGATGCCGCTTGAGGTGACCTATCACCAACGGCGTAGCGCCTTCCGCGCCCCGCTTAAACAAGCTGAGCTGATCAAAGTCGAGCTCGCCGGCGATAAGCTGCGCACCGCCCTACCTGGGCTATTGCTGGATATCTCGGCAACCGGCTGCAAATTGCGCTTTCCCGGCAATATCAGCAGCAGCCTGCAATCTGGCCAGGTATACGAACGCTTTACCGCGAAGTTTCCTTTCGGGGCCATGACCACCGCCATTGAAATGCGTCATGTGCAGTACGAGGAGAAGGTCGACACCACCTTTGTCGGCGCACGCTTCCACCGCATCAACGGCCAGGAACAGCGCCTGGTCGAACGCTTCGTCTACCAGCTGCAGCGTGAAGCGCGCCGCGTCGAAAGCGATGGGCTGTTCTAGCGTCAGATAAAGATATTCAACGCCGCTAGGCGCGATAGATCCTCTGGCCGATCCACATCCCACAACGCAGGCAGCAGCGCCGGACGCCAGTCCAGCTGCTGCAAGCGCTGTAACGTCAGGTCAAAGACCTGCTCCGTACCCCACGGCATATCGCTGAACAGGCTGGCGACCATGCTGCGCAGCCCCAGCAACACGTAACCGCCATCCTCTGCGGGGCCGATCACCGCGGATTGTTCCTGCAACGCGCCGCAAGCCGCCTGTAGATAGTCGCCGTCGAGCGCCGGGCAGTCATTGCCGATCAGAATCACCGCATCGCTTTCCGCCAGCCCCAGGGTGGCAATGCGGCGCATGCGCTCACCCAGATCGCCAGCCGGTTGCTCGACCAGCGTCCAGCCAAGGCTTTGCGCCAGCCGCTGCAAATCAGCACCAGGCAAATCATCCAGCCACAGAAAACGCTCATTAAAACCATGAGCCGGTAACTGCAAGGCACGCTCCAGCAGCAACTGCTGCAAATCGCAGGCGCCCTGAGCGCCCAGCGCCGGGATCAGGCGCGTCTTCACCCGCCCGGCAACAGGCGCGCGCGCGAGCATATGCAATGAGATCGACAGGTTCATAGCAGCGACCCTCGACGATACTGACGAGCCAGTTTCTCCGGGCTGGCGCCGCAGTAATAGGCCAGCCGCAGGCACCACATCAGCACCACGGTACGCCAGATTCCGTGCTGCTCCCAGCGCCGGCTGGAGGTCGACAACGGTGGACGCAGACAAAGCGGGCGAGCCAGCGCCTTCAAGCGGCGGCACAGTTGCAAATCCTCCATCAGCGGAATCGGCGCGTAACCACCCAAGGCCTCGAACCGCTGCCGGGCGACAAAAATCCCCTGGTCACCCGAAGCAATACCGCTAAGGCGCGAACGCAGATTGATCATCGCGCCAATCACTCGCAATGCCAGGCCCGGCCCAGATAGGCGTACATCAAAGCGCCCCCACAACGGCCCCTCGTTTAACGCACCCTGCAGACTCTCGAGCGACTCAACGCTGACCCGCGTATCGGCATGCACAAACCACAGGTATTCACCACGGGCCACCGCCGCGCCGGCATTCATCTGCAGCGCACGACCCGGGGCGGTTCTCAGCAACTGGTCAACCCGCCCGAGCGCCAGCTCGCAGGTGCCATCACTGCTGCCGCCATCGACCAGGATCAATTCGGCACCGGCGGCGCGCAGATCCGCCAGATCACCCAGCAGATACGGCAACGCCTGGGCCTCATTGCGCACCGGGATCACCACACTGAGCAACGGCGTCATCCGCGCGTCTCTGTCTGAGAGGGCGGCTCGGCTGCAGGCTCGGTACTCGGCTCTTGCACTGTGCTGTTGTCGTGCATCTGCTCATGCACCACCTGCTCATCGACACGCGGATCGAGGGCTGCCGTCAGCGGCGAGCTGGTGGTGCTGTCCGGCATGGGAATGTGGTGCAGCGGCGCGTCGTCGACCTGATGCAGATGGGTGACGCGCTCTGGCCGGATACGCAGCACCAGAATCAAGGCGCAGCCGCAGACGAAGGCATACAGCATGTTCGCGCCGAGAAAGCGCATCAGCACACCGGCCAACAACGGCCCGATACTGGCACCGACGCCGAAGGTCACCAGCAGCATGGCCGTCAGTGATACCCGCCGCTCGGCCTCGACATGGTCATTGGCCAACGCCACTGCCAGCGGGTAGAGGCTGAACTGCAAGGCGCACACCGCAAAGCCGCCGGCAAACAACAGCGGCAAGCTGGCCTGCGGCAGAATTGCCAGGGGCAGCGCTGCCAGCGCCAGCAACGCGGCGCAACCACGGATCAGCTGTACGCGGTCATGCCGATCGGACAACCAGCCCAACGGCCACTGCACCACCAGGCCGGCGATGATGCAGCAACCCATAAACAGACCAATCTGCTCGGTGGACAAGCCCATGCGCGTGCCATACAGCGGCGCCAGGCCGTAGAACGAGCCGATAAGCAGGCCCGAGACCACAATGGTGGTCAGCGACAACGGCACACGGTCGATAAAGAAGCGCATTTCCAGCGGCGCTGGATGCAAGGGCGCGGGGTGCAACTTGCGGGTCAATGCCACCGGCACCAGGCACAGGGCAAAGCACAGCGCCACCAGCATCAGCAGCTCAAGGCCCAGCGCCGGGTGCACCACCAGCACCAGCTGACCGAGGATCAGACCCAGGTAAGAAGCCCCCATATAGCCGGCAAACACCTGGCCGCGCTGACTGGTTTCCGCCTGCTCATTGAGCCAGCTCTCGATCACCATGTACTGGCACATCATTCCCAGGCCGACCAGCATCCGCAGCAGCAACCAGCTGGGTAGCCAGTCGCTAAGCCCATGTCCGAGCACTGCAGCGGTTACCACCCCAGCGCAAGCGACATAGGCACGGATATGGCCGACGCGGGCAATCAGCCGATGGCCAATCTTGCCGCCCAGCACCAAGCCCAGGTAGTTGGCCGCCATCAACGCACCGACCCACAAACCATCGGCCGTTTCCGCCAGCCGCAACGCCAGGTAAGTACTCAACAGACCCGAGCCCAACAGCATCAACAGGGTGGCGAAATACAGCGAACTAAATGATTTGAGGATCACAGACATGGGGCAGCACATGGCTCCATAAAGGCCGCCGAAACCATGCTCGGCGGTAAGACTCTAAGCGTGGGCCGCCAGTACGCGGCGTTCCCACGGGGTAATTTCATCAAAGAAGCTGGTGAGCTCCAGCGTCTTGCTGGCAATGTAGCCTTCGATGAACTCTTTGCCGAACAGTTCCAACGCCAAAGTACTGCGTTTGAGACGCTCGATCGCAGCATGCATGGTACAGGGTAGCGCCAACTCATCCGGCACTTCGAACTCGCCCTGGATCGGCGCACTGGGCTGCAGCTGCTGCTCAATCCCATACAGGCCCGCCGCAAGGCTCGCCGCCAACGCCAGATAAGGATTGGCATCGGCGCCCGGCAAGCGGTTCTCCACCCGCCGCGCCACCGGCGCACTGGCCGGAATACGCAGGCCAGCGGCGCGATTATCCTCGGACCAGCAGGCGTTGTTCGGCGACGCATAAGGGTGGCAAAGGCGCTGATAGGAATTCACATGCGGGGCAAATAGCAGGGTGAAATCGGCCATGGCCGCCTGCTGACCGGCGATGAATTGATAGAACGCCGGCGTTGCCTGGCCATCGGCCGCGCTGAAGATATTCTGTCCACTGCCCTGCTCCACCACGCTCTGATGAATATGCATGGAGCTACCCGGCGTATGCGCCAGCGGCTTGGCCATGCAAACCACAGTGAGCCCGTGCTTGAGCGCGACCTCCTTGAGCAGGTGTTTGAACAGAAAAGTCTGATCCGCCAGCAGCAGCGGATCGCCGTGCAGCAGGTTGATCTCGAACTGGCTGACGCCCATCTCGTGCATAAAGGTATCTCGCGGCAAACCCAGTGCCGCCATGCACTGATAAACCTCACGGAAGAACGGACGCAGGCCGTTGTTGGAACTCACGCTGAAGGCCGAGCCGCCGTCTTCACGCCGACCATCGAGCCCCAGCGGCGGCTGAAACGGCTGCAACGGATCGGCATTGCGGGCAAATACAAAAAACTCCAGCTCGGTCGCCACCACCGGCTGCCAGCCATGGCTGGCATAGCGCGCGATCACCTGCTTGAGCAGGCCGCGGGTCGACAAACCGGAGCTGCTTCCATTCAGTTCATCGGCATCGCAGATGGCCAGCGCGCGTGGCGTTTCACTCCAGGGCAGCCGATGAATCTGCGTCGGCTCGGCATTCAAGGCCAGGTCACCGTCGTCACTGCCGTAATAACACGGTGCGGGATAGCCACCCATGATGCATTGCAGCAGCACCCCGCGCGCCAACTGTAAGCGCCGCCCCTCCAGAAACCCCTCAGCCGTCATCACCTTGCCGCGCGGCACGCCGTTGAGATCGGGCGTTACACATTCAACTTCATCAACACCACGCAGCAACTCAGCCAGGGCGGTGCGGTCGAGGGTACTCATTTGCTGTTGTCCTTATTGATGCAAGAGGCCGTAGTCCCACGGCGAGGCGTACAAAATACGCACCAGCCGTTCGATATTTCAAGCAAAGCCACACCCGATACCTGTAGCGCGGGCTACGCAGCCTAATATATCGATTAATTAGATATTAATGATCATGCACAATCGCTCCAAAAAATACCTTCTAGATGTTCATAAATAAATATAAATACATGATAAATAAAACATTAATTCAACTATCGATAGTGTCGATGATTACCATGCCCAGCCTGCACTACTTCATCAAATTTTCATCCGTATCATTGGCTCCGTACTCACTTACACCCGCCCTTACGAGGAGCCTGAACATGAAAAAGCAAATTCTCACCGCCGTGATCCTGAGCAGCCTGTCCA
>JBIHZW010000326.1:0-3897 GCA_044240245.1 Pseudomonas sp.
CGACCCCAAGAGCAAGACCCTGGTGTTCTCCGACGGACTCACCTTGGAGAAGTCACTGCGGCTCTACCGTGCACTTTGCGGGCGGATCAACGTAAGCTTCGGCATCGGCACCAACCTGACCTGCGACATTCCCGGGGTCGAACCCATGAACATCGTGATCAAGATGACCGCCTGCAATGGCCAACCGGTCGCCAAAATTTCCGATGCGCCAGGCAAGACCCAATGCCGCGACGACAATTTCGTCAGCTACCTGAAACATGTTTTTCGCGTCAGCGACGCCAATTGAGGAACCCGAGATGAGCAATCGCCAAGCCGAAATCGCCGCAGCCCTAGATGTGGTACCGCCCTTCGCCGACGAAGCGGCGCTGGTGGCGCAGATCAACCAGCGCAAAACCTTTATCAAGAACTGCCTGAAGAACTCCGGGCTCAAGGTTCTGGTACTGGGCATCAGTGGCGGTGTTGACTCCCTGACCGCAGGCCGCCTGGCACAACTTTCAGTGGAAGAGTTGCGCAGTGAGACCGGCGACAACGCCTATCGCTTTATCGCCGTACGCCTACCTCATGGCACTCAACACGATGAGCACGATGCCCAGGCCTCGCTGCAATTTATCCGCGCCGATGAAGAAGACACGGTGAATATCGCGGACAGCGTGTCGGGCCTTGGCGAACAGGTCGCCCATTTGCAGAAACTCAGCGATGCCCGCCGCGACTTCGTCACCGGCAATATCAAGGCGCGTATCCGCATGGTCGCCCAATTCGCCATCGCCAACGCCAACAATGGCCTGGTAATCGGCACCGACCATGCAGCCGAAGCTGTTATGGGCTTCTTCACCAAGTTCGGTGACGGCGCCTGCGACCTCGCCCCGCTGTCCGGCCTGGTCAAGGGTCAGGTACGCGCCATCGCCAAACACCTCGGCGCCCCGGAAAACCTGGTATTCAAGGTGCCGACGGCCGACCTGGAAGAACTGCGCCCCGGCAAGCCGGACGAGGAAGCGCATGGCGTCAGCTACGCCGAAATCGACGCTTTCCTGCACGGCCAACCAGTGCGCGACGAGGCATACGCCATCATCGTGCGCACTTTTGATGCCACCCGGCACAAGCGCGAGCTGCCGTTAGCCCCTTAACAACTCGCCAAGGGTACAGGCGGCGCTTGATCTGGTACTAACGGCCCACCCGGTTCAGTAGGCTGATCCGGCAGTACTGGCTCATCCGGGGTATCTGGCTCAGGCTGCCCCGGAATGCCGCCAGCAAATCTGACGCCCCCAAGGAGCATGGATAGGGCGCTGCACAGTTGAGGCGTATGCATATCGTTTACCTCCTTCGATCAGTAATGACACTGAGCATTAGAGCGCCGTGCCCGAACAAGAATTCCCGAAATATTTAGCCTGGGCTGCAACCCGCCTCGATTAAGCAGTTTACCGAGTACATAACGGGCAGACATGGCACACAAAGCATGATTTCCATGCAGTACGAGCAAACCTCGCCCTTGTCGCCAAGCTGCGGGACATGCTCAGCACACCGGGCATGACCGACAGCCTGCAAGCCGCCATCGACGTCCTATCGACAGCAGAACGCAACAAAGCCCACGAAGTGCACAGCCGACTGATGACGTTCGACGGCAAAATAGCTGCCACCCCGGCAGGTGATCGGCACCGACCATGCCTCCGAGGCATATGCCACCACCGCGCGCACCTACGGCAACATCCGTCACAAACGCGAGCTGCGCTAAGCACCTAAGCCGCGGGCTGATATGCCCGCGGCAGGCTACGCTTTTTTGAAGTAACTGCTCAGCCACTCAAGCCGGGCAGGCCTAAGGGTACTCCAGGAAAGGAAAGCCATATGTCGTCGAACGCCACACCTGAGCAGATTATCACTCGCACCCTACTCGATACCCTGATCCGCGCAGGCTTGGTCGCCGCCCTGGTGGTCGCCTGCTTCCAGGTGTTCAGCCCGTTCCTCAGCCTGATGATCTGGGCGCTGATCCTCGCCGTCACCCTCTATCCGCTGCACAACATGATCAAGGCGCACACCGGCCACAGCGATAGCCGCGCAGCCACGCTGCTCATATTGCTTGCCATTGCCATTCTATTGATCCCCGCCTACCTGCTCGGCACGTCCCTGACAGAATCGGTGGAAGTGGTCATCGCCAACGTCAAAGCGGACGGTGTGCATATCCCGCCACCGCCGGATGCGGTTGCCCAATGGCCGCTGATCGGCAAGTCACTGCATGGTTTCTGGGAACAAGCGGCTTCCGATCTGACCGGAGTTTTGCAACGCCTGGCACCGCAGCTCAAGGATGTGACGCTGGGCTTACTCGGCAAGGTCGCTGGAGTAGGTATCGGCATGCTGGTATTCATCGCCGCGCTGATGATTGCCGGCATAATCATGGCGTTTGGCGAAACCGGTCACCGCAGCGCCCAACGCATTGCCGCACGGGTGATCGAGGCTGAGCGCAGCGACGCCTTGGTCGAGCTTTGCACTGCGACCATCCGCGCCGTGGCGCAGGGTGTGATCGGTATTGCCTTTATCCAGATGCTGCTGATTGGTGCTGGCTTCATCTTCATGGGTGTTCCCGGTGCCGGCCTGCTGGCCTTGGCCGTACTGCTACTGGGGATCATGCAGCTGCCGGCCACGCTGATCACCCTGCCAGTAATCGCCTTCGTGTTCTTCAGCGAAGGAGCCTCCCTGGCAACCATCATCTTCGCCATCTACGTCTTCGTCGCTGGCCTCGCCGACAACGTGCTCAAGCCGCTGCTACTGGGGCGCGGTGTGGATGTGCCCATGCCCGTGGTGCTGATTGGCGCGCTGGGCGGGATGGTAAGCGGCGGCATCATCGGCCTGTTCATCGGCCCGGTACTGCTGGCGGTGGGCTACAAGCTGTTCTGGCAGTGGGTCGACACGCCACAGGCCAACAGGGCGAGCAGCCCACAGGATGACGAATAAAACATCGGCACGCCTAAAAGCCACCAAGGAGAAGCCATGTTCCTGAGCCTGATGATAGGTCTGCCGCTGATACTGCTGTGCCTGCTTCTGCAAACCGTGATGGTCGCCCTCTGCCTGCGCCGCTATGCCGAGTACCGGCGCAGCCTTAGCCAGCCATCGCTGGGCAGCACCATCTTGATTCTGAGTCTGGTGATGCTATTGCTTCTGGTGGGCAACTTTGTGCAGATGGCCATCTGGGCTGTGCTGTTTATCGTCCTTGACGAATTTCAGAGCTTTTCCCAAGCGCTGTACTTCTCCGGCGTGACCTTCACTACCGTTGGCTACGGCGACCTTGTGCTCTCAACCCCAAGGCAACTGCTCAGCCCGATAGAGGCCGCAAACGGCATCCTGATGTTCGGCGTATCCACCGCAGTAATGACTACGGCCCTAGGCGACGTGGTCAAGCACTACACCCAACATCAGAAAAGCTCGCAGGCATGATCTGCACAGAACAGCCAGAAAGAACAAGCAGCAGTGACTGACTTATCTGAGGCAAAAACAGAAAAAGCCGGGCAATGCCCGGCTTTTCTGTGGATCGACTGAAGTGACTCAGGCCCTAGGCAGGGTCACACCCAGCTGGCCCTGATACTTGCCACCACGATCCTTATAAGAGACTTCGCAGGCCTCATCGGACTGCAGGAACAGCATCTGCGCCACCCCTTCGTTGGCATAGATCTTCGCCGGCAAGGTGGTGGTGTTGGAGAACTCCAGGGTCACGTGGCCTTCCCACTCCGGTTCCAACGGGGTGACGTTAACGATAATGCCGCAGCGCGCGTAGGTGCTCTTGCCCAGGCAGATGGTCAGCACGTCGCGGGGGATGCGGAAGAACTCCACGGTGCGCGCCAGGGCGAAGGAGTTTGGCGGAATGATGCACACATCGCTTTTCACATCGACAAAGCTCTTCTCGTCGAAGTT
>JBIHZW010000327.1:0-3895 GCA_044240245.1 Pseudomonas sp.
TGAACCCGGTGACCGCCGGTTACTACACCGCCGCCTGCGTCTGTGCCGGCAGCCTGTTGCGCCCCCTCGGCGGCGCCCTGGCCGACCGTATTGGCGGCATCCGCACATTGCTGATGATGTACACCCTGGCGTCCTTGAGCATTGCCGCTGTGGGTTTCAATCTGGAAAGTTCGACCGCCGCCCTGGCCCTGTTCGTCACGGCTATGCTCGGCCTGGGCGCAGGTAACGGCGCAGTGTTCCAACTGGTGCCACAGCGCTTTCGCAAGGAAATCGGCGTAATGACCGGGCTGATCGGCATGGCCGGTGGTATCGGCGGCTTCCTCCTCGCCGCAGGCCTGGGCACCATCAAGCAGCAGACCGGTGATTACCAGCTCGGCTTGTGGCTGTTCGCCAGCCTCGGCGTGCTCGCCTGGTTCGGCCTCTACGGAGTCAAGCTGCGCTGGCGCACCACCTGGGGCAGCGCCGCAGTGACCGCCGCGCGGGTGTAATAACAAAAATACAGGGTGGATGACGCTCGATTCATCCACCCTGTAGCCATTCATTATTGAAGCACTGAGGCAAAGGCGAGGCTGACTGGCAGCGCTTATTGCACTGGTCAGGAAAGGCGGGAGAAGTCGGCAGCGGCTCTCCTTAGCTGCCTCACCAGCCTCGCCTTTGCCTCAGCGCTTCTTCAGCCGCCTATCCAGGAACCTCTGCATGGCCTTGCAACTGACCTTCGGCGAAGCCAGCGCCACCGGCCCGCGTAGCGAAAATCAGGACGCCATTCGCGTGGTCACCCCGGCTCCGGCACTGGCGGCCAGCAAGGGCTACCTGTTCGCCCTCGCCGATGGCGTCAGCCAATGCGCCGACGGCGGCCTCGCGGCGCGCGCCACCCTGCAGGCCCTGGCCCTGGATTACTACTCCACCCCGGAAACCTGGGCGGTCACCCAATCACTGGACCGCGTACTGGTCGCGCACAACCGCTGGCTGCAAGCCAATGGCGGCGGCCAACCGCTGCTCACCACCTTGAGCGCACTGATCTTACGCGGCCGGCGTTTTACCCTGGCGCACGTCGGCGATTGCCGGGCCTATCGCTGGCTGGACGGCACGCTCGAGCGCCTCAGCGAAGACCATGTGTGGGAACAACCCGGCATGCAGCATGTGCTCAAGCGCGCCATGGGCCTGGACCAGCACCTGGTGATGGATTACCTGGATGGCGAGCTGCGCGAAGGTGAATGCTTCGTACTGGTCAGCGACGGTATCTGGGCCACCCTGGGCGACGCGGGCATTCAGCGCATCCTCCATGATGAACAGGATCTCCCCGCCGCAAGCAGTGCGCTGGTCAATGCCGCGCACCTGGCCGGCAGTCAGGACAATGCCAGCGCCCTATTGCTGCGCGTCGAGGCATTGCCGCAAAGCGATCTGGCCGACACTTTGGCGCAACTGCAGCACTGGCCGCTACCAGCCAAACTGCGTGAAGGACAGAACTTCGAAGGCTGGCAGGTCGAGCGACTGCTGGCTGAATCGCGCCAATCCTTGGTCTACCGGGTGCGCGATGCCCAGGCGCGGCGCTGGTTGCTAAAAACCTTGCCGCCCAGTCGCAGCAATGAGCCGCAAGCCGGCCCCGCGTTGTTGCTCGAAGAATGGTTTCTGCGCCGCGTGGCCGGGCGCTTCTTCGCCGAAGTGCATCCGCTGCCGCAGCGTCAGCATCTGTATTACGTGCAGCGCGAATACGCCGGGCAAACCCTGGCCGAACACCTGCGCCTGAGCGGCCCGCTGGGCCTTCCGGAATGGCTGGACATTGCCCCTAGGCTGATCAAGGCCCTGGGCATGCTGCATCGGCGCAATATCCTGCACCGTGATATCAAACCGGAAAACCTGCTGTGGGGCGATGACGGCGAGCTGCGCGTGCTGGATTTCGGCCTGGCCTACTGCCCCGGCCTGACCCGCGATGAAGCCTGCGAACTGCCCGGCACCCCAAGTTATATAGCCCCGGAAGCCTTTGCCGGCGTAGCACCCAGCCCACAGCAGGATCTCTACAGCGCAGGCGTTGCGCTGTATTTTCTGCTCACAGGGCATTACCCCTATGGCGAAATTGAAGCCTTCCAGCATCCGCGCTTCGGCCAGCCGACCCCAGCCAGCCGCTATCGTCCGGATTTACCCAGCTGGGTCGACGACAGCCTCAACCGCGCCCTTAGTGCCGAACCGAAACAGCGCTATGAAACCGCCGAAGAATGGCTGCTAACTCTAGAGCAGGCGGAACGCAAATCCCTTAGCAGCCGACCACGGCCACTGCTAGAACGTGAACCGCTGCTGGTCTGGCGTGGCGTTGCGTTGTTTTCCCTGCTGCTGAACCTGGCCCTGCTGATCGGGCTGCTGCGTTAAAGCCACCGCCTGCGCACCAATACTATGCAAGGCGCCTTTAAACGGTGCGTAAAAACTTCGCGGAATAGTTGTAACTCGCTGATAAACCTTGAAAATACGCATCACGCAAGTTGGCACAGGCTCTGCATTAGTAGTCGTACAATTTAATAAAGCGCGGCCTCAACGAAGAAGGCTGCACTTCCCGATAGAACGGGACTTGGACAAAGGCGTCCTCGCTAGGTGACTAGCGGGACGCCTTTTTTGTTTTGCGTGAGTTTTATTCAGCAGATTGCTGGCCACCGAAATGACTGTTGCAACACGGCTGCTGCATAGCCAAATCACACCATTGCTGGTGATGCACAAGGGCTGAGGAGATCAATATGAGCGCAAAAGTCTGGCTGGTAGGCGCAGGTCCCGGTGACCCGGAGCTGCTGACCCTCAAGGCGGTCAAAGCCCTGAACCAGGCCGAGATCGTAATGATTGATGATCTGGTCAACCCCGCCGTACTGGAGCACTGCCCCAACGCGCGGATCATGCCGGTGGGCAAGCGCGGCGGTTGCCGCTCCACTCCACAGGCGTTTATCCATCGCCTGATGCTGCGTTATGCCCGCCAAGGTAAATGCGTGGTGCGCCTGAAAGGCGGCGATCCCTGCATCTTCGGCCGTGGCAGCGAAGAAGCCGACTGGCTGAGCGAGCACGGCATCGAGGTGGAGATGGTCAATGGCATCACCGCAGGCCTGGCCGGAGCGACCAACTGCGGCATCCCTCTTACACTGCGCGGCGTAGCCCGCGGGGTCACCCTGATCACCGCGCATACCCAAGACGACAGCAGCCTCAACTGGCCCGCCCTGGCCCAAAGCGGCACAACCTTGGTGGTGTATATGGGCGTGGCCAAACTGGCAGAAATCCGTGAGAGCCTGCTGGCGGGCGGCATGCGCGCCGACATGCCAGTGGCCTTGATCGAAAACGCCTCCCTGCCATACCAGCGTGAGTGCCGCAGCAGCCTCGCGGCCATGCAACAAGCCGCCCACGACTTCAAATTGAAAAGCCCGGCCATTCTGGTGATTGGTGAGGTCGCGGCTCAACCTAACATGCAGCTAGCTGCTATCAGCGCCTAACCGCTTCGCGCTCCGCGAAGTTCCCCTTGCCCGCCACAAGCGGGCTTTTTTCTGCCCAGTCATTCTTGGTGGCAACGCAATAAATCACTGTCATGTGATGTTAAAAGCGTCTTCCCGATATTTTTCGCAGATAAAGAAAAACCCGGCCGAAGCCGGGTTTTCTATGTAGCCAGATCGATTACTGCTGGATCTGAGCTTCTACTTCAGCTTCTACGCGGCGGTTAACAGCGCGGCCAGCGTCGGTAGCGTTGTCAGCAACCGGACGAGCTTCGCCGTAGCCAGCAGCGTTAACGCGAGCAGCGTCTACACCGTACTGGTTGACCAGCACGTCACGAACAGCGCTTGCACGACGCTCGGACAGGTTCTGGTTGTAGGCGTCGCTGCCTTTGGAGTCAGTATGACCTTCAACCACGGTGGTGGTCTGTGGGTACTGC
>JBIHZW010000328.1:0-3875 GCA_044240245.1 Pseudomonas sp.
GTAGCGATTGCCATCGTTATCCCAGAGGTACAGGCCCTCGCCGCGCACTATCACGCGTGGCCCTTCGGCATTCAGCGCTTTCTGGTCGAGAAACGCATGGATATGGTGGGCAGCGTCCAGCGCCTGGTAGTCCTGAGTCTGGCGGTTGGTGGTGTTTGGGACTGTCATGTTCAGCAACCTCGGTGATCAACTGGGTATTCGGATAAGCCGGGAGAGCGAGCCCCCGGTGGGACTTCATTGGCGGGCCAGCACCTTGTCGATGGGCTCCGGGGTAAATAGCGGTTTATGCATCACCAGCTTGATCCACAGTACGGCGATGATCGACACCAGGCCGAGTACTGCACCTGCACTGTAGAAGATCGAGGCGGTCATCTCCGGGGTGGGCGACACGTAGTAGATCGATACCAGCATGCCGGCGATGCCAAGGATCTGCGGCAGCGGGTAGAAGGGCGTCTTGAAAGGGCGCGCCAGGTCAGGATAGCGGCGACGCAAGGCGATCACATCCAGGTGGCAGATGATGTAAGCCAGCAACCAGGCCACCGCCGCGGCCAGTAGCAACAGGCCGATAGCAGCCGGGTCGTCGCCCATAAACACCACCGGCAGGCCGGTGATGGCGGCAACGAACAGCACTGCGACCCAGGGTGCCTTGTACTTATTGCTGACCTTTTTGAACTGCGGGAAGGCCTGACCGTTGACTGCCATGCCGTAGAGCATGCGTGGGATGGCCGCCAGCGAGGTGTTGACCGTGCTGCAGGTGGCAGTGACGGCGGCAACTACCAGGAAGATTTTCCCGGCTTCGCCAAACAGCGCTGTGGCGAACAGGTAGTGCGGCAGGGTCGAGCTGGCCAGCGCATCCTGAGGTACATAAAGCAGCGCACCGACGCAGTAGAGGGCGATGGTGATAAAGATCACCGTCACACCGAGGATCATCGACCAGGGAGTATTGCGCTTTGGATTGCGCGATTCTTCCACCAGCGGGCAAACAAATTCAGCGCCGACAAAGCCCCAGATAGCCAGTGCCACCAGGGTCATCACGCTGGCGCCCATGGGGTTCCAGTCGCTGGTGATTGAGCTGCTCAACGCAGGCTCGCTGCCGCTGCCAGTCACTGCCGCCAGGCCCAGGGCCAGCAGCACGATAACCATGACCAGCGCCAGGGCCGATTGCAGTCGGGCGAAGATGTCGATACCCAGCAGGTTGAGCAGGGTAAACACCACCAATACGCCATAGGCGATCAGCATGTTGGGGAACGCGCCGGGATAGACCTCGTTGATGATTAGGTCGAGCAGCAGCAATTCCGCTGAGAGGGCGAACATCGCCACCACTACATAGCCGGAGAAGGTCGCTAGAATTGCCGGGAAATGCCCCAGCGCCACCTCGGTGTAACTGCTCAGGCTACCCGCGCGGGGAATCATCAGCGCCAGTTCGGCGAATGACACCACATAGGTCAGTGCCAATACAAACGCCAGCGCCAGGGGGATCAGAAAGCCCAGGCCGGCGATGCCCGCGCCTTGCAGCATCAACACCATCACGCCCTGTGATACCACCAGGCCGATGGCCACGGCGAGCAGGGCGGTCAGGCCCAGGCTGGGTTTGCGTTTGCGCGCGGCTGCGCTTGCTTGAGCCAGGCCAACGGGGGACGCAAGGCTGATATCGGGGTCATGCATGGGAGTTCTCCTGCAATCTTGTTGTTGTGTCAGGTGAGCCACACGCGGCAGGGGCCGCAGTTATCGCCACGCTTTCCGGAGCGCAGTAATCCGTTGCGCTCCGAAGAGCGCAGTTGTCTGCTGTGTTTTGCGGGTGCCGTTAGCGGCTGCGCACTAACTGCGCAGCTGGAACCAGGTGGTCTTTATCAGGCTGTACTTGTCGAAGGCATGCAGCGACAGATCGCGGCCAAAGCCCGACTGCTTGCAGCCGCCGAACGGGGTGCAGACATCCAGGGCGTCCGCGGTATTCACCGACACGGTGCCGACGCGCAGGCGTTTGGCCACGCGGTGGGCGCGGTGCAGGTTGTCGGTCCACAGCGAGGCGGCCAGGCCGTACTGGCTGTCGTTGGCCAGTTGCACGGCCTGCTCTTCGCTGTCGAAGGGGATAACCGCCAGCACCGGGCCGAATACTTCCTCGCGGGCCAGCTGCATATCCGCAGTCACGCCGGTAAAGATGGTCGGCTGAATAAAATTATCCGAGCCATTGAGCGAGAGGCGCTGGCCGCCGCAGACCAGGGTGGCACCCTGGCTCTGCGCCCGGTCGATAAAGCCCATAATGCGTTCGGCCTGGCGCGAGTCGACGATGGCGCCGGCGCGGCTGGCTGGGTTTAGCGGATCACCGGGTAACCACTGCTGGGCCTTGGCGATCAGCCGTTGGACGAATTCATCGTGAATCGAGCGCTCGACCAGCAGGCGCGAGTTGGCCGAGCAGACTTCGCCCTGGTTGAAAAAGATCGCGAAGGCGGCTTTTTCCGCCGCCAGGTCGAGGTCTTGGCAGTCGGCGAACACCAGATTGGCGCTCTTGCCACCGCACTCCAGCCATACCTGCTTTAGGTTGGACTGTGCGGCATAAGCCATAAAGTATTTGCCCACCTCGGTGGAGCCGGTAAACGCCAGGCAATCCACGTCCATGTGCAGGCCGAGTGCCTTGCCGGCGGTTTCACCCATGCCCGGTACTATGTTCAGTACCCCAGCCGGCAAGCCAGCTTCCAAGGCGAGCTGGCCCAGACGCAGGGCGGAAAAAGGCGACTGCTCGGCGGGTTTCAATACCACCGAGTTACCGGCGGCCAGGGCTGGTGCGAGTTTCCAGGCGGCCAGATCCAGCGGGAAATTCCACGGCACTACAGCACCGATTACCCCCAGCGGTTCGCGGGTGATGGTGGCCAGGGCGTTGGAGGCAGTCGGCGCGATCTGGTCATAGAGCTTGTCCAGCGCCTCGCCGTACCAGCTGAACACCTGCGCGGCACCCGGTACGTCGATGTTGTAGGCGTCCATGGCCGGCTTGCCCATGTTCAGCGAGTCGAGCAGGGCCAGCTCCTCACGGTTGGCCAGGATCAGCTCGGCCAGGCGCAGCAATACCTGCTTGCGCTCACGCGGCGCCATACGCGCCCAGGGGCCATGCTCGAAAGCCTGACGTGCGCTGGCCACGGCGGCATCGATATCCGCTGCGTCGCAGGCGGCTACATTAGCCAGCGTCTGGTTAGTGGCTGGGTTGATCGACGCGAAAGTCGCGCCGCTCTGGGCTGGGCGCAGTTGGCCGTCGATCAGTGCCTGGGTGATAAAGCCTTGTGCGGCGGCTCGCTTCTGCCAATCGCTGTAGTCCAACATCGCCTCTATCCTCTTACCTGGGCCGAAATCGGCTGGTTAGGTGCCGTTTTCGGCTTCTTGTGGTTGTTGAGGTCGATGGTGGCGCAGGTCGGGCTTAAGGAAAATTAGTAAATTTATGTTCGCAGGCCATTAAAAAACTGGGCAGCCCAAGTGCGGGGCCTGGGGTATGTTGGCCGCATAAAGTCAGTACAAGACGGCCAGGACGCCGCTATCGAGGAGGTACCGCATGGCCGCCTACACCCTGCGTCAGCTCAAGTATTTCGTCACTACCGTGGAGTGCGGCAGCGTCGCCGAGGCATCGCGCAAGCTGTATATCGCCCAACCGTCGATCTCCACGGCGATCAAGGGCCTGGAAGAGAGCTTCGGCCTGCAGCTGTTTATCCGCCACCACGCCCAGGGCGTTTCCCTGACCCCCGGCGGCGCACGCTTCTACAAGAAGGCCCAGGAGCTGATCCGCATGGCTCATGAGTTCGAGCAGAACGCCCTGGCCGATAACGACGTGGTGGCCGGGCAGATCGATATCGGCTGCTTCGAAACCGTGGCACCGCTGTACCTGCCGCGGC
>JBIHZW010000087.1:0-13259 GCA_044240245.1 Pseudomonas sp.
GTCGGTCAGGGCGATGCCGAGCAGGCCGCGGTACTCGCGCACCCAGCAGTCCAGCGCGGCGCTCTGGCTATCGATCAGCCGCGGGCCGAGCTGCTGGTGGGCCATCAGCCATTCGTGGGCCATGGTGCCGATCGGCTTGAGGTCGAACTCGCGAGCGAGGTGCACGTTGCTGGTGCCGACGAAGCGTCCGGGGAAGTCGCGCTTGAGGATGTGCACCATTTCTTCCTGCACACGATAAGAGAAGCGCCGGCGGGTGCCAAAATCGGCGATCTGGAAGCCTTCCAGCTCGGCGGCCGAAGCCTCGCCCTTGAGCCAGTCGAGTTTCTGGTACAGGCGCTCGCTGGCCTGCTCCAACACCACCTCACGGTAGCGATAGCGGTTGCGCACCTCGCTGACGATGGCCAGCAGCGGGATCTCGTAGAGGATCACGTGCAGCCAGGGCCCGCGCAGGCGTATGCATAGCTGACCGTCCTCGATGCTGCTGTGCACGTAGCGCAGGTTGAAGCGGAACAGGCTGAGAAAGCGGATGAAGTCCGGCTTGATGAACGGAATGCGTTCGAGGAATGCCAGCTGGTCGGCACTCATGCTTAGTTCGGCCAGGCGCTCGATCTGGTAACGGATCTCCGCCAGGTAGGGCGTCAGGTCCTCGGCATTGCGGCAGCGGAACTCCCACTCCACTTCGGCGTTGGGGTAGTTGTGCAGCACCGCCTGCATCATAGTCAGCTTGTAGAAGTCGGTATCCAGCAGGTTCTGCACGATACGCTCGGCAAATACGCTTTCACCCATGATCAAATCCTCTTGTCCGTGTTGAGGGCCGCGTCCAGCTCATCCAGGCTGGCGTACAGCTCGATGCCCGCGGCACGCATCTCGCTGCAGGCGGTTTGCGCGGTTGTTTCGGCAATGGCGCGGCAGGCCGGCAGATAGACGCCGACCTCGAAACCGGCACGGCGCAGTTGCAGGGCGGTGGTCTTCACGCAGTAGTCGAGGGCCAGGCCGCCGACCAGCACGCGCTGCACGCCATTGTGCCGGAGAAACTCGATGGCGCCCGTGCTGCGCTTCTCGGCCAGGTCGTGGTAGCAGGCGCCATAGGGGTGCAGGTCCGGCTCCACGCCTTTCCATACGAAGTAGTCGTAATCCAGCGGTTGTGGCAGTTCATCCAGCAGCTCGAACCCGGGCGTGCCCGGCACGCAGTGGCTGACCCAGCTGACATCGGCGTTGGCCAGGGACAGCGGCTTGAGCATCTCCGCATGGCTCGGTGCGATCCAGGCGGCTTGCGGGCTGTGCGCGTCCTTGCTACCCAGGCGCAGGTGGGCGCGGCTGGCCAGCTCATTCAGGGCTGGCGCGATCTGCTCGCCACCGGCTACCGGCAGCTCATTCGGACACAGCGGGGTGAAGCCCTTTTGTGCATCGACGTCGAAGCTGGCGATTTTCATCCTGACACTCCTTCTCGCTGGGTTGCGCGGCAACATATTCCATCTGATGTAATATGTGGTCAAGCACTTTTCTCCGAAACAAGTGAAATTCGTCGGGTTATTGGTCAAGATGAAATAAGTCGAAAGGATTGGAGGGGTAATGGGTTCTGCAGAAGTGCTGGCCAGCGTGGATATCGTCGCGCTGCGCCTGAGCGAGGCGGGCGAGCTGGAGCTGCTGCTGATTCGTCGTGCGCAGGCGCCGTTCGCCGGGCAGTGGGCGTTACCCGGTGTGCTGGTCAACGGCCGCTGTGCCGACCTAAGCCTGGATGCTGCGGCGACCCGGGCGCTGCAGGAAAAGGCACGGGTGCAGCCGCAGCACCTGGAGCAGGTGGCGACGGTGGGCAATGCGCTACGTGACCCGCGCGGCTGGTCGCTGAGCACTATTTACCTGGCATTGTTGCCTGCCGATACCGAGTTGCCGGGCGAGGACCTGTGTTTCGCCAGCCTGGCGCAGGTGCTCGACCAGCGCTTTGCGCTGCCATTCGACCATGTGCAGTTGGTGGCGCAAGCGCTGGAGCGGCTGGCCGGCAAGTCGGTGTACACCTCGCTGCCGCTCTATCTGCTGGCTCCGCGCTTTACCGTGACCGAGGCGCTGGCAGCGTTTCAGGCCTGCCTGGGCCAAGCGGTACAGCACACCACCCTGCGCGGACGCCTGGAAAAGATGAAGCAGCAGGGCTGGATCAGTGATACCGGCGAGAAGAACTACCCAAAGATGGGCCGGCCTCAATATCTATTGGCGCATAAGCCCCAGGCATCTGGAACCTTCACCTTTGATCGCAGCCTGTTGAACTAAATCGCAGGCAAAAGAAAGGGCGCTAAAAGCGCCCTAAAACGATGATGATCTATGGAGTAAGTCCGCTTACTCAGAGTGGCAGCCGCTGAATTGGTTCAGCGGCTGCCGACGAACGGTCGTTAATCGCGGCACCGTCTCAGTTCGTTGGCATCAGCAGCAGGCGCTTGTTGCCATACACCTTGTCGAGGTTCTGCGACTGGAAGGGGAAGCTCATATAGCTGCCCTTGAGCCAGGCATCGATGCCGTCGGCGTAGTGTTTGCTGGCCGGGTTGCCGGATTGTCCGGAGCTGTTGAGGCCGATCAGTGGCTCTTCGCGGCCGAAGTCGACGACGATGCGCATGGCTGGAATCAGCCAGGTGTCGAAGTTCTCGCCCCAGTTGTAAGCCGCCACGTTCAGGGTGCCGTGATCACCGCCCGCAGGGTAGGGACCGCGGTCCAGATAACCCTTGATGGCGTTGATGCTGGTGCGCTGGCTGGAGCTCATATATTGCGCCAGTTGGCTGGTTTCGGTGGTCCAGCTGTAAGTGTGCAGCTTGCCCCACTGCCAGGCACTGCGTTCGCTGCCCAGTTTGCTTTCCAGCAACGTGACGGCCCCTGCGAGGCTGCGCGCCAGGATGGTCGGTTTGTCTTCACGTTGCGCGGTGCGGGTGTCGTTCCAGAACGGACTGTCTTCACGGCCTAACAGATGGTCCGCCTGGGCGGAGTAGGAGCTGTTGGCGGTTTCGACTAAAGCCTTCCAGGCTGGTGTGCTGTCCGGCCCCAGTTCGTCGAGGAAGGTGTCCCGCGCGCTCTGGTAGAGGAAGGCACTGTACAACGCTGCGTCTGCCGAGGTGGCGGCCATTTTGCCGTCGAACTTCATCAGTCGGCTGTACGCTTCGCCGGCTTTGCTGCGCTCGGCTGCGGGCAGTGCGTCGATAGCCGCTTTCAGGCCTTCAGCCATGCCTGGTGCGCTGAACATATTCTGCAGTTTGGCAACAAAAGGCGAGGTCTGGTCGTACTGCATGGCGATCATGCTTTGAGTGTCATGCCTGCCCGTTGCCGCCAGCGCGGCGATACGTTCGGCCCGTTCCGGGTAGAACCAGGAGTTGGACAGCTGCATGCCATAGCCACGCGGTACGGTGCGGTGGTTGGCCGTGCCCAGCCAGCCATCTGGCGGATCCTGATCGTAGGGATGCAGCATTGGGTCGGCAAAACCGTCCCACTCATATTGGCTATCCCAGCCAGGGGAGGGCATCAGACCCAGGCCCGCGCGGCGATTGGGGAAGCGTCCTGTGACTTGCCAGCCGATATGCTGGGTATCGGCAAACACGATGTTCAGCGGCATGGCGCGTACTTCGCGAGTGGCTTCAAAGGCCTGCTCGACCGACTGGGCGCGCGACAGGTCGAAGAAGGCATCGAGGGTTTTATCTGCTTCGAACTGGGTGGTCTTTAGGGCCAGACCATAGCCGCTGCTCAGCTGCATGGGTTGCAGCATGTGTTTGCGCTCGCCCAGCAACGAGTTCAATAGCGGGCCGTGACGGGTTGCGAAAATGGTTTCGCGGATCGGCTGTTGGTCTTTGATAAAGAAGGTCTCCTGGCGTTGCTGTGCCGGTAGCCATTTGCCGTCTGCCAGGTAGTGCAGGCGGCCGCCTTGGCGTTTGACCTGCTCGAGGAACAGATCCTGGTTGTCGCCCATGACCATGGTCATGCCCCAGCCCAGTTTACCGTTGAAACCGGCCACCACCGCCGGTACGCCAGCAATCGATACGCCAGCTGCCTGGTATTTGGGTGAGCGGATCTGCACGAAATTCCACACCGAGGGCATCGACAGCGGCAGGTGGGTGTCGTTGGCCAGCAGGCTTTTGCCGCTGCGTGTGCGCTGCGGGGCAAAGGCCCAGTTGTTGGAGGCGGCTACGCCGAGCATATGCGCATCGGCAAATTGACTGACGGCTGCGCTGACATCGCTCAAGCCAGCCAGCTGGCCCTTGAGGTCAAGGCCTTTGAGTTTCGCAGCTTCTTCAAGTGGCAACGGCTCATCAGGGTAGGTTGGCAGTAGCCAGGCCAGTTGTTCGCTACCGACTTTTTGTGCGAGCACCAGAGAGGCGATTTCTTCCTGCAGATTCACCGCCAGGCCGAAGTTCAGCAGGCAGAACACCAGCACCGAGTCTTCGGCCTTCCAGTACGCCGGGCGATAGCCGGACTCGGCCAGATCCATCGGCAGTTTGTCGCGGTAGCGGAACAGGTAGGCGTTGACCCCGCGGGCATAGACCTCGAAGAAGCGTTTGATCCGCGGCGAGGCATTGCTATAGAGCACTTCGGCGCTTTTCTTCAGGTTGACCGCACGCATAAAGCGGTCCATTTCCAATACGCCCGGGCCGGCCATTTCGGCCAGGCGGCCCTCGGCCATCAGGCGCAGGCCGACCATCTGGCTGAGACGGTCGCTGGCATGCACATAGCCCAGGGCGAACAGCGCGTCATGGAAGGTGGTGGTTTCGATCAGCGGCATGCCCAGGGGGTTGCGACGGATCACCACACTCTGCGCCAGGCCCTTGACCCGGACGATGCCCTGGTCCGGGTGCACGCTGTCGCTGTAACGGCTGTTCAGAAATGACTGGCAGCCAGTGAGCGCGACGACGGCCGTAAGAACGGCGGCGAGGCTGAGATGGGCCATTGGGCGTAACGCGCGCGCTAGCATGCAGCAGGCTCCTTGCGGGTGGAAAACGGTCGGTTGGGGTGTGCGCTTTCCGACCGGAGCGTGGGAGCGCAGGTGCGGACGTACTACGTTAGCCAGCGGCCCTGCGCCTGACAAGGCGCAGGGTAGGCAAATCAGGCGCTTTGGCGCAGGGGCGGCAGGGCTTCATCGAGCAGCCAGCGGGCGGCGGCGCGAGCGGCTGCCTTGTGCTGCAGCTCCAGTTCGCTGAAGCGCTGCTCATGCTGGCGGCGCACGCTTTTCTCCAGGGCCTTCCACTCGGCGTGGGTCGGCACCTGGGCGGTTGCCGCGAACAGCTGGTGAAAAACCTCACAGCGCTGATTCTGACTGAGGCGGCTGTCGTAGTTATCCAGCAGCACCTTGATCCGAATCGCGCCCTCTATCAGCGGCAGCTGACCCTCAAGCAAACTGCTGGCGAGGATATGCAGATCGCCACCGATACGTTCGCGCTGCGTGTTGAGCGCTGCAGCCTGGGCTTTTTCCTGGGCCCAGACGCGTCGCCATAGCTGCAAGGCGTACAGCGCCAGTGCGGCAATCAATATGGCGCTGCCGATAAGTATGAGCAGTGTGAGGTTATTCATCGCAGGCTTATGCGCCGTGGCATTTCTTGAATTTCTTATCGCTGCCGCATGGGCAGGGGTCGTTGCGGCCAACGTCTTTCAGGGCGTTGCGCGCAGGCTCCTGGTGGCCGTGGTTGCAGTTTGGGCCATGCACGTGGCCGTGATCATGGCTGTGGGCATGATCGTGGTCGTGATTGCAATCAGGGCCGTGGACGTGTTCTTGCTGGGTCATGCGAGTTACTCCGGGATGTAATCGCCGGGAATTATCTCGCCATTACGCGACATGTGCACGCTCTGTCCGAACAGCCAGCCGGTTTTTACTGCGCCTTGCAGGCGATAAGGGATGGGCTGGTCGGGTTTTTCCAGGGCTTTAACGATTTGTCGCAGGTGGCGCCAGAGGTTGGTGCGCACTGGTATGGAGAAGTTGTGGTGGCCGTGGGCTGGCACGGTGAACGAAACGCTGGATTCGCCTTCAGCCAGTTTGACCTGGTTCAGATGCACTAAGTAATCCATCCCGCGCACTGGCAGGCTGAAGTTGTTGGGGTTATCGATGCGAAAGCGCAGCGTGAAATGCTGCTCCAGCAGTTTGGCTTTAACGACGTCGACTTTAACGAGACGTACTTCGGGCGATTTCATATCGCCTGGAGAGGAACAACCGCTAAGGCCCGACAGGAGGCCAAAAAACATCAATAGGCTGAGAATTCTTATCGTTTGCGCCTGATAAAACATTGCATACTCCGAATGACGCATCAGTGTAACAAGCAAGTGCTTGGCTGCAACCTGTTGTGACGGTAAAAAAACCTGCGCCATACTGAGCAACGAATAGGACAGGAGTATGACCATGGCTCGCTACGAAATTGCCTTTAGTGCGCAGTTGGTCCCGGGTGCCCAGCTGGAGTTGGTGAAAGCCAATCTGGCCAAGTTGTTCCAGGCGGATGAGCAGCGTTTGGCGCTGTTGTTCTCGGGGCGGCGTATCGTGATCAAAAGCAATCTGGATGCGGCCGGGGCGGAAAAATATCGCTCGACCCTGGAGCGCGCGGGCGCTGTGGCAGAAGTGGCCTGCCTGGACGATGAGATCGAAGAAATCGAGTTGGCCGCGCCGCCTGCTGTAGTCGCGGCTCCAGCTGCTGCGCCGGTTGCGACACCTGTTCAGGTCGCAGTCACCAGCAAGCCGGCGGGGCGCCTGCAGGTAGCGCCGCGTGATGAATATATGGCCGCGTTCGCTGAGGTGGATGCGCCGGATTTCGGCATTGCGCCGCTCGGTGATGATGTGCAGGACGGCAAGCCGCAGGTGCAGGCCCCAGCCCTGGATTTGTCGCAGTTCAGTCTGGCGCCAGCCGGCAGCGACATGGGCGAGGCGAAAAAAGCTCCGGCCGGGCCGCCGCCGGATATCTCCCATCTGAAATTGCAGGATTAGTCTGCGCAGCGCAGAGCGCGCCTTATCGGTGCTTTCTGCGCGATCAACTCGCTTCAGCAGTCAAAAATAACTGGCGCAGCACTTCTTGAACTTCTGCCCGCTGGCGCAAGGGCAGGCGTCATTGCGGCCAAGCTTCAACTCGACTGTTGGGTCAATGAAATACCAGTGGCCGTTATTGCACACGAATGCCGAGCGTTCACGGTGGCTGTGCGCGCCGCTTTCATCACGCCAGTGCGCGGTAAAGGTTACATAGGCGTGCTGGGGTTCGCCCTCGACCAGCTGCGCTTCTTCAACCTCAAGCCCGAGCCAGGTACTGCCCAAGCTCCAGGCGCGGATGGCCTCGTGGTCGAGACCCGTTTGTTGAGCCGGTAGCGTGCTGCGCACTAGGTAATCGATCAGCCCCAGGGCGTAGGCGCTGTAACGTGAACGCATCAAGGCTTCGGCGTTGGGCGCTGGAGTGCCTCCATGATAGCGGCCGCAGCAGGCTGTCAGCAGTTGGCCGCTGTCGCATGGACAGGTTGTGCTGCTCATGGGCTTACCACCAGTACTTGCCGAAGTTTTCCGGGTTGGCCCAGAACTTGGCATTCAGCCAGTCGGGTACTTGCTTGTAGTCGAGCAAGTCGTAAGTGAACAGGTTGAGTGTCTGTTCATCGCGCTGGAAGCACTCACTGGCTTGCAGAGCCAAGGCAAAGAAGTCGGTCTCTTGCCAATCACAGGCGTGCAAATCCACCAGTACCGCCATACGGCTGGCATTCAGGTTGCGAATACCACCCAGCAGCTCTAGTCCGGCGCGTTTCGGCAGGTGCTCAAGACAATCGACGATCAGCGCCAGATCGAAACGTTGCGCGGCTACTTCACCCGGTAGCGCTCCGGCATCCGCATGTACTAGGTGGCAGCTTGGATGGGCCTGGATAAATGCATCAATCGCAGGTAATTTTCGGCTACCGACTACCAACAGGCGTTCTGGGGTGTAACGCGCCAACAGAGCGGCAAGGGCTTGCTGGGGTGTTCGGGTGGACGGGGTTGCAGGCATGACGGCTCCTCGCTCAAGTGCGCAAAGACTAACGTGCAGCAGTAACGCGGCCTAGTGCGGATTGTGCTAGTAATGTGTTTGCATATTCTCTGGCATATTTTGTTACTGGCGTCTTTACTTCGTCAGTATCGGTTTTTGCCGATTTACCAATAGGAGACGTATATATGAGCATCACCAGGAAAGCATTACCCCTGATTGTCGCGAGTACCTTTTTGACCGGTTGTGCCGGGCTGCAGAAAACGGATTGGCCAACCTGTGCCGCGATTGGCGGTGTGGGCGGTGCTGCTCTGGGCGCTATTGAAAGCTCTACCTGGGCTGGTGGCGGTGCAGTAGTTGGCGCTGGTATGGCAGCTGCATATTGCTGGGTGCATGGCGCCAGCGATGAGCAAGTTGTTGTGGTTGAAGAAGTGGTTGAAGAAGTTGTAGTTGCCGAACCAGCCGAAGCAGTACGCGTAGAGCTGGACGTCAAGTTCGACTTCGACAAGGCTCAGGTCAAACCAGAAAGCTATGGCGATATCAAAAACCTGGCTGACTTCCTGACCCAATACCCACAAACCACCACCGTGGTTGAAGGTCATACCGACTCCGTTGGTAGCGACGCTTACAACCAGACTCTGTCTGAGCGTCGTGCCAATGCGGTACGTGACGTACTGGTTAACCAGTACGGCGTAGGCAGTGATCGCGTTAACGCTGTGGGCTATGGCGAGTCCCGTCCGGTTGCGGACAACGCCAGTGCTGACGGTCGCGCCGTCAACCGCCGCGTAGAAGCAGAAGTAGAAGCTCGTCCTTGATCGTCTGATTCCAGACTTTCTGAAGAAAACAAGCCAGACCCCTCGGGGTCTGGCTTGTGCAGCTCGAAGGGTAGGTCTTTACTCCTAAGTTACCGGCAGTAGCCGGCATTACAGGAGATTTCTACCATGAGAGTTAGATCCATGATGGGGGTAGCCCCCATTCTCTTGGTCAGCAGTGTTCTTTCAGGTTGCGTCACAACTTCCAGTACGGGAGATGCGCCGCTCAACCAAGGGAACTGGCCCCTGTGCAGTGTAATTGGCGGTCTGACCGGTGCTGGTCTGGGCGCAATCGAAAGTTCTACATGGGCAGCAGGTGGAGCCGTGGCCGGTGCGGTCATTGGCACGCTGATTTGTTACGCCCAGGATGGTGATGAAGACGATGACGGCGTGTTTGACCGTCGTGACCGTTGCCCTGGAACCCCTCCTAATACGCCGGTGCATCACAACGGCTGTCCGATCAAAGAATATGCCAGTACGCCTGCCGAAGCAGAACCTGAGCCCATCGAAGTTGTGGACTCGGTTCGGGTAGAACTGGATGTGAAGTTCGATTTCAACAAGTCCGATGTTAAAGAAGACAGCCAGGCCGATATCAAGAGCCTTGCCGACTTTATGAAACAGTACCCACAAACCACCACAACCGTTGAAGGCCATACCGACGCCGTAGGCAGTGATGCTTATAACCAGGGATTGTCCGAGCGCCGTGCCAATGCGGTGCGTGATGTGTTGGTCAATCAGCATGGTATCGACAGCGGCAGGGTCTCTTCTGTCGGCTACGGTGAGTCGCAGCCAGTCGCTGATAATGAAAGCGAGTCCGGACGGGCAATTAACCGCCGGGTTGAAGCGGAGGTCGAGGCGCAGCCATAACCGATGTGACGCGCTGGCAGGCCGTTGCGAACCTATTTGCCGGGTTCGCAACGGCCTGCCAGCCAGAGGTGGTTTTAACCCAGTAAAAGCTATGAGGGTATTCAGCCTCCATGGTTTTTACTGGTCTTCTGGCAGCACACTCCCAAAGCAGATAAGGTGCAGCGAAATAAAAAACTGCTGGGGCCGGGTATGAAAACATTTCTCACGTTGGGTAAGGTGCTGACGGCATTGTTCTGGGGCGTCGTCCTGGCTAATCTGCTGCAACCCTTCGCACAACCTTTCGCGCTGCTGTTGAACGGCGCCGGGGCTTTTATTCTGCTGATCCATGCGCTGGAGCTTTGGTTCTTTGACAAGCGCATCGCCGCTTGCCCCAAGCCTGTTCAGGAACGTGTGCAGGTCATGTTGTTCGGAATTTTCCAGTTGCTCGGGCTGCCAACTGAGCAAGCGGCTGTAGCTGACGTAGCCGAGCCTGAGCAAGCGCTGCAGATGGAGGCCGAAAATGCGTAAGCTGCTCGCCCTCGCTGCGTTGTTCAGTCCACTGGCGCTCGCCCAAGCGGTGATTGAAGTCGACTCCCATGCGGTTATGCGTCTGCCGAGCAATACCAGCGTGTTGTTGCTGGACCGTCTGGAGATTGCCGATCATGGCACCTTGTTAATTCCTCCAGGTTTGACCGAAATTCGTGTGGCGCAGCTAAGCCTGGGGCGCGATGCGCGCCTGGCGATTGCTCCCAGTGATCAGGTACTGCGTCTTGAAGTGGAAACCGCCGAGATTGCCAGTGGCGCCCAGATCAGTGCGCGCGGCGCCCAGGGCAGTGCTGAGAAACCGGCGCTGCCGGGGCGTAACCTGAGCCTGCGCATGCAGGCAGTGACTCTGGAAAACCTGGTGCTGGACGCCCGGGGCGGTACAGGTGCGCCTGGTTATGCCGGCCTTGCCGGTGCCGATGGCAAACCAGGTGGCTGTACCTGGGGTGACGCCAGTCGCGGCCATGATGGCTTGAACGGTGGTGACGGCCAGCCGGGTGCCGCCGGTGCACAGGTGCGCCTGGAAGTACCACAGGATTTCCCGATTGAGCAGTTGCAGGTGCGTCTGGATGGCGGCAGCGGCGGACAGCCGGGCGTGCCAGGTGCAGGTGGTCAAGGTGGTATGAGCAAGGGTTGTTGGTTGTACAGCACTGATGGTGCTCGCGACGGCAAGCCTGGGCAGGCGGGGCGGGCTGGTGAGCCAGGCCCGGCAGGCGCTCTGAATGTCGTGCAGTTCTAACCGGTCACGTGTGTCTAACCGCTGCCCTCAGGCAGCGGTTGATTTAGTGCAGTTAGAGCGAGGGGCGGATACCGGCGATTGCCACTACCAGCAACCCCAGTAGCAGATTGATGCCTACCAGCTTGCGAATACGTCCAAGTACCGCGCCGCCGTTCGGCCAATCCTCTGCCGCCACAGCGCGGCGCAGTTCAGGCAGTTGCAGTGCCTGGATGCGCAGAAACAGCGCCAGCATGGCGACATACAGCCCCATCATGATGTGCACGTAGCGTGGCGCGGTATCGAAGCCGCTAAAGCGCAGGTGCAGCATGCCCACGCCGGTGACCGGTAGCACAATCACCGCCGCCCATACCCAATAGAAAAAACGTGGGAAGACTTCCAGCCAGAGTTTCAGGCGGGACGGGGCTTCCAATGCGGCGACGGCTGCCGGGCGCAAGACCATCCACGCGAAGAACATCCCGCCCACCCAAACCAGGGCGGCGAGTAGGTGCAGGCTGTAGATGAAGGCGTAAGGGGTCATGCAGGCACTCCTGTTGGTTAAGCGGTTCAGCGCTGGATCGATTAGCGCGCTATGATAGCCGCCGATTACAAACACTGAAAATTTATCCAGCCTTTTCGCGCCAAGACCCCATGCTCAGTACCGAACTCAAGTCCCAGATCCAGGGCGCATACTCCCGTTTTCTCGAAGCCAAGTCGCTCAAGCCGCGTTACGGCCAGCGCCTGATGATTGCTGAAATCGCCAAGGTGCTGGGTGCGATCAAGACTGACGACGAAGGCCGGCGCCTGGGTGATCCCGCAGTGGTGGCGGTTGAGGCCGGCACCGGTACGGGCAAGACCGTCGCCTACAGCCTGGCGGCTATACCTACTGCCAAGGCGGCGGGCAAGCGCTTGGTGATCGCCACGGCCACCGTCGCCCTGCAAGAGCAGATCGTGCACAAGGATCTGCCGGACCTGATGCGTAATAGCGGGCTGAATTTCAGCTTTGCCCTGGCCAAGGGCCGAGGGCGTTATCTGTGCCTCTCCAAGCTGGATATCCTGCTGCAGGAAGGCCAAGCGCAAAGCGCCACCGCCCAGTTGTTCGAAGAAGAAGGCTTCAAGATCGATGTGGATGAGCAGAGTCAGAAACTGTTCACCACCATGATCGAAAAACTCGCCGGCAATAAATGGGACGGCGACCGTGACAGCTGGCCGGAAGAGCTGGAAGACACACGCTGGTCGCAACTGACCACCGATCACAGTCAGTGCACCAACCGCCATTGTCCGAACTTTCAGCAATGCGCCTTCTACAAGGCGCGCGAGGGCATGGGTAAGGTCGACGTTATCGTCACCAACCATGACATGGTCCTGGCCGACCTGGCCCTCGGCGGCGGGGCGGTGCTGCCGGACCCGCGCGACACCCTTTACGTGTTCGACGAAGGCCATCACCTGCCGGACAAGGCCATCGGCCATTTCGCCCACTTTACTCGGTTGCGTTCGACTGCCGATTGGCTGACCCAGATCGACAAGAATCTGACCAAGTTGCTGGCGCAGAATCCGCTGCCGGGGGATCTAGGCAGGCTGATCGAGCAGGTGCCGGAACTGGCGCGGGAGCTCAAAACCCAGCAGCAATTTATGTTCGCCGCCTGTGAGCAGGTGGCCGACTTCAAGCCGGGCGAAGATATGCAGGGCCGCGAGCGGCCGCGCCATCGCTTTATCGGCGGAGTAGTGCCGGAGCACTTGACCGAGCTGGGTCTGGAGTTGAAAAAGGGCTTTTCCAAACTCAATGATCTGTTCACCGGCGTGACTGAACAGCTCAAAGAAGCGATGGATGGCGAGGGCTCTGTCGGTATTGCCAGTCACCAGGCCGAGGAATGGTATCCGCTGTTCGGCAGCCTGCTGGCGCGGGCCAAGGGCAACTGGGAGCTGTGGCTGGCCTTTACTGCTGAAGACCCGGAGGAAAGCCCGCCGATGGCGCGTTGGCTGACCCTGGCCGACAGCGGTGCGCTGTTCGATATCGAGGTTAACGCCAGCCCGATCCTGGCGGCGGAAACCCTGCGGCGCAACCTGTGGAATGTCGCCTATGGCGCCTTGGTGACCTCGGCGACCCTGACGGCGCTAGGCACCTTTGATCGCTATCGCATGCGCGCAGGTTTGCCGAAAGTGGCAGTTACCACCGTGGTGCCGAGCCCGTTCCATCATGCCGACGCCGGTGTGCTGCGGGTGCCTAACCTCAACGCCGATCCGCGTGATGCGGTGGCGCATACGGCGGCGATCATTCGTGACTTGCCCGGCCTGGTTGAAGGTTCGCGCGGCACCCTGGTGCTGTTTTCCTCGCGTAAGCAGATGCAGGAGGTCTTCGATGGCCTGGAGCGCGACTGGCGCAAACGGGTGTTTATCCAGGGC
>JBIHZW010000088.1:0-13215 GCA_044240245.1 Pseudomonas sp.
GTCGATGGAACGCAGAATGCCCAGGCGGTCCTTTTCGGAAATATCCGCCGGCAACTCGACCTGAATCTTGAAGATCTGCTGGTAGCGGTTTTCCGGGTCAACGATGTTGTTCTGCGACAGACGGATGTTATCGGTGGGGATATTTCGGGTATCGCAATACAGCTTCACAAAGTAAGCCGCGCATAGCGCCGAGGAGGCCAGAAAGTAATCAAACGGTCCCGGCGCCGAACCATCGCCCTTGTAGCGGATGGGCTGGTCAGCCACCACCGTGAAGTCATCGAACTTGGCTTCAAGTCGGAGGTTGTCGAGAAACTTGACCTTGATTTCCATGCGGGATTACCAGAATACGGGCTAAACGAATGGCGGCCATTATCCGGGTTTTCGGCGGGAAGTCTTGCGCGGTGCGGGTTAGGACTGACGAGCGAGCACTGGGTCGTGCAACTGTGCCGATTGAGTGGCTGGCGTCAGCCTATGCGCCCAGCAGTGGCAAATGCTTCAGGCTCTGATACTTCAACGCCAGCAGCAGGCAATGCCTTAGCGGCACCTGCTCAATATCCGTATCCAGAGGGATCACCACGGCTCTATTGTCCTCATATCCGAACTGGTCACGGTAGATTTCCTTGAAGGTGGCGACCAGGCGCGTCTGGCAGTGGAAAAACACCCTGATCGCACTCGGCTGTTTGGCTTTCCAGTCGATTCGAATTGGTGAACCACCCTTGACCGAATAACTGGCCTCGCCCCACTTAAGAGCTTCTTCGACATCGCCCAGTGTATGTTCCGCCGCAATGGCCAGAATCAGCGCGCGTATGCGCTCAAGCTGCTGCTTGGCCTCTTTGGGGTAGCTAGCAAACTTGCTCTGAATATCTGGATTCATAGGCGTTCACCCACTCAGATCATTCGCACTGCTACTGCAATTGCAGCAGCGCGGTGCCAACCGGCCCGTCGGCGGCATCGATCAGAGTAGCCAATGTCTACACCTGCGTTTTGGGCAGCGTCGCAGTGGGAATAGCGTCGACATTGGTGATCACCTGGCGCTGCGGTACGTAATCAAGCAGCAGGTCTGTTTCCTTTTTCACCACCGCGTAGCACTCGCAACTCAGGGCTTCCAGTTTTGGCCGATCCAGTACCTTGATCAACCCGCGCGCATAGGAAATTACCCCAAGATGCTGCAACTTCAACGCAGCCTGGGTAACGCCTTCGCGGCGAACACCGAGCATGTTGCCGATAAATTCCTGGGTCATGGTCAAGTGGTTGTGTGACAGACGATCCATGGAAAGCAGCAGCCAGCGGCAGAGCTGCTGGTCGATCGAGTGGTGCCGGTTGCAGACGGCAGTCTGCGAGACCTGGGTAATCAGCGCCTGGGTATAACGCAGCATGAGCATCAACAGCTGGCCGTGGCGGTTGAACTCCTCTTTCACCCGCTGCCGGGGGAGTCGATAGGCGTAACCGGCACTTTGTACCAGCGACCGGCTCGGTGTGCTTTCCCCACCCATCAGCAAACTGATGCCGAGCAACCCCTCGTTGCCCACTACAAGGATCGCGGTCGAGGCGCCGTTTTCCATCATGTACTGCAGCGAGACGATGGCATCCGTGGGGAAGTAAACGTGGCGCATCGGGCGCCGAGCCTCATACAACAACGCGCGTAGCGGTAATGGCACCAGCTCCAGGTGCGGGAACAAACGGGTTTGCACCTCGGGCGACAAGGCTGCCAGGAGATGATTCTGCTGCGGTTCGGGCTGGGGTTTAGCGGACATTTAGCTGCTCTTGGCACTGAATCGTTGGAGATACTCGCTCAACGCTCTCGGAGCATACGTTCTATCCCGTACGAATTCGGTGCAGAACCCCACATAGGCTTGAGCTATGAGCGTTCGCAGGACACGAGTCCCTGCATAACCTCAACAGCCCAACCTAGGCAGCGTTTAACGACGCCTTATGCCGCACCTGAAGTCGTTAAAAATTCAGCAGTGCCAATGTAGAGCAACCCAAACAGCGGAATATTTGACAACACAAAAAGCATAAATCTGAGTTCGATTTTGTTTATCAACGCTTGGATAAGGCTATGCACTACTCGCAATAAGACATACGCCCAAGCAAAGTAGAAACTTGCTGCCGTATCAACGCCCATCAATGCAAGCGTCAGCACAAGTGCATAGAAAAGCGTCGGCTGTTCCAGCAAATGGTTGTAGTTGTCCGCTTTCCAGCGCACGTGTGCAGGCAGCAAAGCCATCTGCTCGCCGCGCGGGGCGTTGGGGTCAAGTTTAATGCTCGCGGCGCGCACGGCAGGCAGGCGAGTGGCGTACATCCACACCCACATCACCATCGTCCATGCAATCAACGCGAGCACGGGGCCAAGAAGTTGCACTGATATCGTCATAAGTTATCTCCATGTTTTTATAGTTATTTAGTGATACACGATGCTGGATTAGGTACGGGCCTTAGTCTTTCTCAGTGAGCGAAGCGAACGGTTTGAATCACTAGTTAGGATTCAGTCATGCGATTAGCCTGCATTCTTGGTTTGCTCCTAAATCCAAAGCTTATGAATGTCGGCGCCGCTGCATTTAATACGCCACTATATGTATGTTAGCGCCCGGTACCAATATTTAGCGGTAATAAGTATCCCAGAGCTTGTTGCGAAATTTATTGCTGGGATCGACCTGTTTTTTCAGGGCGAAGAATTCCGGCGCGCGCGGATAGGCGGCGAGGAATTGTTCGCGACTGGCGTGGATCTGGTAAGGCAGGTAATAGGTGCCCTGATGGGTGATGACCAGATCGATCAGCTGGCGGGTCCAGTCGCCGACGGCGGCGCGCTCGGCAGCCGAGGTGCCTTGGCGGTAATACAGCACCAGGGCGAAGGTGTCGCCGCGAGCCCAGGCCAGTAGAGTGCCGGGGTCGGCCTTGGCGTGGCGAATAGAGATATTGGCGACCTTGACCTGATGCTGTTTGAGCACGCTGCGCATGCCCGCAACAAATGCTTCCAGCTGCGCCTCTGGAACGAAGTATTCCTGCAGCACATAGCTGTAGTCGGGGCCGCTGATGGGCTGCAGTTCGCGCACATCCAGGCTGGCTTCATGGTTGCGCCATTGCACCTGTGGGGCTTGGTAGAGCAATGGGTCGACCAGGGCTTCACGCAGTTTGCTACCGCCCTTGCTACCGGCCACGCTCAGCGCGGTGCGCATGGCTTTGTAGTTGCGCTCGGCCGGCACCAGACGTTCGTTGACGGTCAACGGCGCATCGCTGATCAGATAGGACACCGTGCGTACACGGTCGTAATCATCGGTGTAAAGGATGGCGTTATGCATGACCATCTTTGGGTTGCCGCGTACTTGCTGATCGAAGAACTGGCGGTAAGCGCTAAGCGGCATGCTCTGCGACTCACGGGCCAGCTTGCTGTTATCGCTCAGGCCCAGGCTGGCTTCGACGATGACCCCCAGCCCGCCATAACCACCGATAGCGCCATAGAACAGGGCGGGATTCTCGGTCGGGCTGGCAACCACCAGGCTGCCATCGGCCAGTACCAACTTGATTGAGCGAACCGCCAACACCAGTGGTCCTTGGCCTATATAGCGACCGTGCGCGTTGACACTGAGCGCGCCGCCAACCGTGAAGTTGGCGTAGGACTGCATGATCTGCGGTGAGAGATTGTGCGGGTCGATGTATTCGAGAATCTCACGCCAGGTAATGCCGGCCTGCACGCGAATTTCCCGGCGCTCGGCGGAAAATTCCAGTATCCGGTTGAAGCGGCGCATATCCAGTTGCAGGGCATTTTCCGTCGCAGTCTGCCCGCCCATGCTGTAGCGCCCGCCGCCGATGGCGATGGGCCCAGGATGTCTGCGCACCGCTTCGACTATCTGCGCCAGCTCGGAGGGAGCCAGCACCTGGGCCACCTGAATGGGGTTGAGGCCGCTGATGTCGTTGACGGTTTCCGCAGCCTGCAAAGCGGTACACAGCAGCAGACCGACGACTAAGAAAACACGCATAAAACCTCCTTGTTTATCGCGCCGCTAATGTGTCGCGGGCTTTGTCTCAGTTTGTAGCGGGCAGCAGCTTAAGGCTACTGCGGCTGTTGGCCTTGATCGCTTCGGCATCCAGGTGCATCGGCACGTACTCGCCGCGCATATAGGCTTCGGCCTGGTCCTTGTAGTGCTTATCGAACAGCACGCCGCTCTGGCCAACCGGGTTGATGCCCAGGGCTGTGCTGGCGTCCGCCAGGTCAATCAGGCGACGGGTCGAGGGGCCGTAGACCACTGACCAGGGCGCGGGGCCGACCGGTTGCGACAGGTTGTTCGGCGTTTCATGGCCGCCCGGTGCGGCGAATGGGCCGACGTTGAACAGTTTATCCAGTGGCTTCTGTTGGCCCAGCGGATGGTTGTGGGTGAGGGTGTGCACGCTGCCCCAGGTCCATTGGGTCACATCGTCACCCTGGGTGCTGCGCAGGTGAGCGAGGCTGGCCTGCCAGGCAGCTTTGACGGTATCGGCGCGGCTTTCCACGGCATCGCTGCCGCGCTTGTCCCACCACGGCGAGCTGGCATCGGCAGCCAGGCGCGGTAGGGCGCTGTCGAGCACGCGGGTTTGCAACAGGTTGGTGAAGAAGGCGTCACCCAGCTCGTCAGCCATGGCCTCAAAGGTCAGCTGATAGACCAGCTGGTTGAACAACGTGGCGGCCGTGGCGTCGAGGGTGTGTTGGCCATCCCAGCTCAGGAGTTGCTCGACCAGGGCTTTTTCCTCGGCATCACCTGCGGCGGCGCGTAGATCGGTGGCCAGTGGAGCGAGCAGGCGCTGCGGGTAGCCGGTGCCGGGCTCGAGTTGCAGGGCCTGGCTGTTGCTCAGGTCCCATTTCACGCTGTTGTCGCTAAGGCGTTCATTCAAGCGCTGACCGCGGTCGGCGAGGTTGTAGTAGCCGGGTATTTCCATGCCGGTCGGCGAGACGGGCTGGTAGTTGGCCGAGACGATATAGCCGCGCGCCGGGTTCTCCTCCTGCGGGTTGGCGCTGAACGGGAAGTAGCCGTCCTTCTCCGCTTCGCCGCTGGCACCGTCGAGGATAAAGCTCGAGTTGACCCCGGCCGGGCGGCGCGGCAGTTTCGCCGCCGCCCACCAGCCGATATCGCCCGTGGCATTGGCCCACACCACGTTCAGCCCCGGCGCCTCGATATGCTCGACGGCGGCGCGGGCCTGATCCAGGCTGGCGGCGCGGTTGAGTTGGTAGAAGCCATCGAGGATCGGATTCTCGGTTTCCAGAAACGCCCACCACATGGCAATCGGCGTGCTGCCGACCGTTTCGCCCAGGGCGCTGTTGATCAGCGGACCGTGGGGCGAGCGGCGGATGGTCAGGCTGATCGGCGCGGCGTCCTTGACCGTAATCTTCTCGACGCGGCTTTGCAGCTCGACCCACTGGCCGCGGTACCAGACCTGGTTGGGGTTGTCCGGGTTGGTTTTCTCGGCGATCAGGTCGAGGTCGTCGTTCTGGAACATGGTCAGGCTCCAGGCGAACGCTTTGTTATGCCCAAGCGAAGCCACCGGATTGAGCGCCTGGTGATGGCCGTACAGGCTGAAACCGGGGTAGCTGAGGTTGGCCTCGTACCACACTGACGGCACGGCGAAGCGTATATGCGGGTCGCCGGCCAGCAGCGGTTTGCCGCTGGCGGTGCGGCTGCCGGATACGGCCCAGGCGTTGCTGCCCTCGAACTGCGGCAGGCCGGCGTTGAGCAGTGCGGCGTGGCTCAGCTCGGCGATGGCATTGAGGTCCTGCCAATCAGCGGCGGCGAGGTTTTGCCCGACCACGCCCTGCGGGTGCCAGTCGAGGTCGAAGGCCTTGAGGTAGTCGGCGCCCAGTTGATCGCGGATATGCGTCAGCACTGGCTCGGTGCGAAATGCTGCGGCGAAGCTGTAGGCCATATAGCCGGCGACGCTGAGGGTGTCGGCCGTGGTGAAGGGGCGTTTTTCGATGCCCAGTACATCGAACTCGATGGGTGCCGGACGGCTGGCCTGGTACTGGTTGATGCCATCCAGATAGGCCTGCAGCGCCTTGCTTGCCGGGGTGTTCATGTCCATCTTCGCCGCGTAGCGGTCGGCGTGTTCGCGAATGCCCAGGGTGCGGAACAGGCGGTCGGTGTCGACCAGCTTGCTGCCGAGAATTTCCGCCAGTTCGCCGCGGGCCAGGCGCCGGAGAATTTCCATCTGGAACAGGCGATCCTGAGCGTGCACATAACCCAGCGCGCGGTACATATCGGCCTCGTTCTGCGCCTGGATATGCGGCACGCCGCGCTCGTCGTAATCCACCGTGACCGGCGCTTGCAGTGAGCTCAGGCTTAGCTCGCCCGCGCGTTGCGGCTGCTTGCTGTCGAGGTACCAGTAAGCGCCGGCGGCAGTGGCGGCGACTATCACGGCAAGGGCAGTCAGGGTGCGTTTCATGGGTTTTCCTTGTTATAGGTTTACGCGCATTGTGCGGGCTGGCCACGGCGCAGGCATTGACCAAATGCAGCTGGAGTGAAAGTCTTTGGTCAATCAAAGGAAGGTGTATGAATCAGGATCCGCACAACAGCATTGCCAGCGCGCTGACCCATTCCTCGACCCTGCGCCGCCTGCTATATGAGGCGCTGGCGGAGTTGGGCCTCGACCCGACTGACACCTATCGCCAGGCCTATCAGGGCGTGGTGCTGGCGCCGCCGCTGCTCAATGCTCGCGAGGACCACGACAACGCACCGCGCTTCTGGCAGGCACTGGCGGGCATCAGTGGTGATGTGGATATCGGCCTGCACCTGGGTGAAACCATGCAGCCACGACCGCTGGATGTGGTCGGTTATCTGCTGCTGGCCAGCCGCGATCTGGGCCAGGCGCTGGAGGGCTTTGTGCGCTTTCAACACATCCTCTCCGGTGGCTTTGCTGCGCGCCTGGAGCTGGACGGCGAGCAGGTACGGTTGATCTTCGACCTCAACTACCGGGGCGTTGGCTCGCTGCGCCAGCAGATGGAGTGTTTGGCGCTGCTGCTGCAGAAGATGCTGGCCAGCATCAACAACGACGGCAGTTTTCGCCTGTCCGGGTTGGACTTTCGTCATCCCGCACCGCGCCGCTTGGGTGAGCATCGGCGTTTGTTCGGCCTGCTACCGCGCTTTGCCCAGGCGCATGACGCGCTGATTTTTCCGCGTGCCTGGCTGGGTCGGCCATCGCGCAGCGCCAACCCGCGGCTGTTCGCGGTGCTCTGGGCGCAGGCGGAAGTTGAGCTGGCCGAGCTGGAGGAAAACCAGCTGCTTAACCGTGTGCGCTACTGGCTAGAGGTCAATATTGGCGTGCAGCTGTGCGATCTGCCGCGCTGCGCCAAGGCCCTCGGTTACAGCGTCGGCGGTCTGCAACGGGCGCTGGCCGAACAGCAGCAGAGCTTTCGCCAGCTGCACGATGAAGTGCGCCGCCTGCGCGCCCAGGCCCTGCTCGACAGCGGCCTGGCGATCCGCGAAGTGGCCCGCGCCTGCGGCTTTGCCGAGCTGTCGCCGTTCTACCGTGCGTTCAAACGCTGGCAGGGCGAGACGCCACAGGGCTTTCGCAGGCAATCAGATAAATACGGAGGCGGCTGAACCAGCTCAATCGTGCGCGACGTTGGTGTTCCAGTCGCAGAAACAGCCTACGGCGAGCGTGTTGCTGGCGTTCACTGGGCGCTCTGCGACCAGGGCGTCGAGAATGGGCTCGATAAAACTGTTGCTTGAGGTGCAGGTGGCGCCTTCGCTGTAGGGGCCGAAGTAGGCCAGCTGGCCATTGCGGTCCCAGATCGCCACCGCCGGGCTGGCGGGGATCTGCGTGCTGCCAGGCAGTTCAGTCAGCTGTTGCATGGCGCTGAGGGTGATGGGCAGTTGCCCTTTGCTGCCAGGCTTTTGTACGGCATGGAAGGTTACGCCCTGGGGGCCAAAGCGTTCGATCAGTTCGGCCATGTGTTGCTGGTTGCCGACATTGCACGGGCAGGCCGGGTCCCAGAAGTGCACCAGGCGGATCGGCCCCGGGCCGGCCAGCTCATCCGGCAGGCGCAGTTGTTCGCCGTAGAACAGCGCAGTCTGCTCGCTGAAACTGCGCAGGTAGCGCGCCTCGTACCACCCGTAGGCGGCGAGCATGGCGGCGGCCCAGAGCAGAATCAGCAGGCTGGCGAGTAGGGTCTTGCGCGTGGGTCGAGTCATGAGCAGCCTTCGGCAAACAGGCGCGCAGCTTGCCATGACTGGCGCGACAGCTGAATATCCGCATCCTGATTGCATTGGCCTGGATGGCCTGTGACCGCCCCGCATGATTGATGGAAGCCCTATGCCAGAGCCGTTTCAGCCGGAAAACCTGATCGCCAATCTGCGACCCTTGGCCGCAGCCGCGCCGCTGTCGCTGGCCGAACAAGGCTATCGGCAGTTCTATGGCTTTAGCGATGGTTTGGCCCAGCACAGCCGCCTGGGCGTGGTGCAGGCCGCCGGCTACCAGATCGCTCTGCAGGCCTGGTGGCCAGAGCAGCCGCGCGCCACCCTGGTGCTGCTGCACGGTTATTACGACCACAGCGGTCTGTATCGGCATGTGATCGAGTGGGCGCTGGGCATGGGCTTTGCCGTGCTGAGTTTTGATCTGCCGGGGCATGGCCTGTCCAGCGGGGCACGCGCCAGCATCGGAGATTTTGCCGAGTACCAGACGGTGTTGCAGGCGGTGCTGGTTGAAGCCGCTGCGCTAGAACTGCCACAACCCTGGCATCTGTGCGGGCAGAGTACCGGTGGGGCGATCCTGATTGATTACCTGCTGACCGGCGAGCCGTTGGCGCAGATCGGCGAAACCATTCTGCTGGCGCCGCTGGTGCGACCGCGGGCTTGGGTTTGGTCGCAGCTCAGTTACCGGGTGATGCGCAACTTTGTCAGCGAGATTCCCCGGCGCTTCAGCGTCAATTCCAGCGATGCGGCGTTTATCGACTTCGTCCATCATCAGGACCCGCTGCAGCCGCGCAATCTGCCGACCGCCTGGGTCGGCGCGCTTAGCCAGTGGGTGCCGCGTATTGAGGCGGCGCCGCGCAGTACGCGCAGCCCGTTGATCATTCAGGGTGAGGCGGATATGACCGTGGCCTGGCAGCACAACCTTCAGGTGCTGCAGGACAAGTTCGCCGCGCCGCAGATTCTGCGCCTACCCGAGGCACGGCATCACCTGGCCAATGAAGCGCCGGCTTTGCGCCAGCGCTACTTCGAGTTTCTTAGCCAGCGCTTGAGCTGATCAGATACCGCGCGGTGCTGGGGCCAGTGCTGCGCTGCTCTGGCCAACTGCCAGGCCGCTGCGGATGGCGGCCAGGGCAGCTTGGTAGTAGCTCTTGCCGGTTTCCGACTGGGCAAAACTGACAAATTCTTCCAGCTCCGGATCACTCAGCTCGCGGTAAACGTGCAGCAGGGTGTTATCCAGATCCGCACCGATCTGCTCCATCAGGCGCTGGCGCTGGCCATTGAGCATGGCCTGGGCGCTGTCACCACCGAGCAGGCCGGGGAGCATCTGGCTAAGGCTGTCGGCGGCGACGCCGGCCAGCGCCAGGCTGACTTCGGCACCGGCCTCTTTGGCTGGCAGTGCCTGGGCCAGGTGGCGAATCAGCAGGCGACGAGTGGCGCTGGCCTCACTGCGCGGCAGGCCGTTGGCGTAGCGCGCCAGTTGATCGCTGCGGGTGGCCAGCAGTTCGGCGTCGACAATCTTGCGGCCCAATGGCGATTGGAAGAATTGCAACGCGCTGCCCGGGTTGCCGAGGCTGTCACGCAGGCCCTGCTGGGCGCGTTGATCTACCGCGGCGGCGGCGAAGCGCTGGTTGCTGTTATTCACCAGCGCCTGGTGCACCGCCGGCGGCAGGCTGCTGCGGTAGCGTTCCTGGGCGGCCTGCAGGGCGTCGCTGAAGTGCATGCGCTGCTGCGGCCAGCCGGCCGCCTGATACAGCTGCAGATAATCGTCCGCCAGGGCGGGCAGGCTAAGCAGCAGGGTCAGTACAACGGAAAGGGCGCGCATAGGGACTCCATTCAGGGGCGGCTATTTTCTGCGGCATACCGATGCTTGTCGAGGCTCGGCGTGGTTGTGAATCAAACGCCGACAGGCTGGTAGAATCGCCGGCATGACGACCGATACCCATACCGCGCTCCTGACCCGCATCGTTGACGACCTGGCCGAACACGGTTGGTCGCTGCAGCCGCAGTTTATTGCCCCATCTCTGACCCTCGAATTGGCCGAAGAGTGCCGTAAACGTGCCGCACAAGGTGCGTTGGCACCCGCCGGCGTCGGCCGTGGCGCGCAGCAGCAGATTCGCGAAGGGGTGCGCGGCGATCATATTCAGTGGTTGGAAGCAGGTCAGTCCGAGGCCTGTGATCAGTATCTGCAAGCTTTTGATGAGCTGCGGGTGGCGCTGAACCAGGGCTTGTACTTGGGTCTGGAGGATTTCGAGGGGCACTTCGCCCTATATCCACCGGGGGCGTTCTACCAGAAGCACGTGGACCGCTTTCGCGATGACGATCGCCGCGCGGTGTCGGCGGTGTTTTACCTCAACGAGGACTGGCAGGCCGAGCAAGGCGGCGCGCTGCGGTTGTATCTGCCGAATGGCGAGACCCGCGATGTATTGCCTCAGGCGGGCAGCCTGCTGCTGTTTCTTTCGGCCGATATGCCCCACCAAGTGCTGCCGGCCACTCGCGAACGGCTGTCGTTGACCGGCTGGTTTCGCCGGCGGGGCAATGGGCCGTTCTAGTCAAGATTGGCTAGAACCTGTTAACGATCTCGCGAGCTAGAGCCATGCAAGGCAAAAACAGGCGAGGAAGCGGAGTTTACTGGTGTAAATGAGCATTCCGAGCCTGTTTTTAACGCTGCAGGGCCGACGCGCAGCAGATCGTGAGGAGGTTCTTAGTGGCCCCAGACTTTGAATGTCCCCCGCAGATCGGTAATGTCGCGCATCTCGATGCTGCCCAGGCGGCTTTCACCGACGTACATGTCGGCGGCGACCCGAACGCGAATGCGCTGCGCTGGGATACCGCTGGCCACCAACTGTTCATTGATGGTGGTGAGGTCAGGCAGGGTCAGCTGCAGCTGCTGTTTGCCACTGCCGTTGGTGACGATATCGATCTTCAGGGTGGGCAGGTTGACGCCGAATATCGGCAAAGTCAGCCCCAGTTGCGCGGCACCGAAGGCAAAGCTGCCGCCGGAGCCGTTCGGGCAGCTGGCCGGGGTAGTGCAGCCGTTGTCGATCTTCACATTGCGCAATGAGGCGTGGCCGCCGTCATCCGTCCAGCGCACCTGGCTGATGGTCGCCAGCACATCCGCACGGATGCTGATGCCCGCCTGGCCGCTGATCTCGCTGAGGCTCTGGTTATCCATCGGCAGCAAGGCTGCCTGGCTTGGCAGGGCGTAGGCCGCAAGACTCGCAGCGAGTGATAGGGCGACGGTGCGAAGTGGGCGATGCATGGGGGTGTCCTCGGCTAGAGTGCCGAGAGTCTGTGCCTGGCCTGGCGCGCGCGCCATCGGACTGGGATGCTTCCCGCCGAAGGATAGGCCGGTGTTGCGCGAGAATGTTGCTGCCGGCGTGATGTGCTTGGCAATCTGCCCGGCAGCCCGTCCCTTTGATCGGCGGCCGGCAAGCGCAGTAACCTGGCGGTGTTACGGCGGGTGACTAATGAGAGTGAGCGATGCAGAAGATTCTGGTGAGCCGTTGCCTGTTGGGCCAGCGCGTACGCTATGACGGCGGTGCCCATGGCCCGTTTACTGTGCTTGAGCGCTGGCAACAGGAAGGGCGCATTGTGCCGCTGTGCCCGGAAGTCGCAGGTGGCCTGCCAACTCCGCGTGCGCCAGCGGAGATTGCCGGCGGTCAGGGCGCGCAAGTGCTGGATGGGCATTTGCCGGTGCTGACCGTGGACGGTGAGGATGTCACTGCCGCTTTTGTCGAGGGCGCCGAGCAGGCCCTGGCTCTGGTGACGAAACATGGCATCCGGCTGGCGCTGTTTAAGGCGCGTAGCCCGTCGTGCGGCAATCTGGAGGCCTACGATGGCACCTTCAGCGGCGTGCGTGTGCCTGGTGAAGGGGTGACCGCCGCCTTGTTGCGACGCGCAGGTGTGCAAGTGTTCAGCGAGGAGCAACTCGAGCAGGCGCTGCGGGCGCTGGTTGAACTGGAGGCCAGCTAGGGAACGTCTGCCGGTGTCTAGAGTCCACCTCTTCTCTGCCGCGTATCAGGAATTGACATGAATAGAAGTCTCACTTCATTAGCTCTGGGTGCTGCCCTGCTTTGCGGGACCTTTACCTCGGCTTGGGCCGAGATGCCGCGCACAGCAGCACCGGACGGCGCTGCCGTGTATTTTATCGAGCCCCAGGACGGCGCTACGCTGGAGCAGACCTTCACCGTCAAGTTCGGGCTCAAGGGCATGGGTGTGGCACCTGCCGGCGTCGCCGTGCAGAACACCGGGCACCATCACCTGCTGGTGGATGTGAGCACGCTGCCGGCCATGAACGCGCCTTTGCCGATGAGTGATCAGGTGCGTCACTTCGGCGCGGGGCAGACGGAGGCCGAGCTGAGCCTGGCACCGGGTACCCACACCCTGCAGCTGCTGCTGGGTGATCAGAACCATGTGCCACACGAGCCGCCAGTGCTCTCGGAGAGGATCACCGTAACGGTGAAGTGAGCGTCCAGCCCCCAAAAGCTGGCGCAACAAAAAAGGGAGGCCGAAGCCTCCCTTTTTTCGTATCGCGGCAGCGCTTAGAACAGCACGCGGCTACGGATGGTGCCTTTAACGTGCTGCAGCTTCTCCAGCGCCAGATCGGAGTAATCGGCGTCGACGTCGATTACCACGTAGCCGACCTTGTCGTTGGTCTGCAGGAACTGGCCGGAGATGTTGATGCCGTTTTCGGCAAACACGTTGTTGATCTCGCTCATCACACCCGGGATGTTGGCGTGGATGTGCAGCAGACGGTGCTTGCCCGGGTGCGCCGGCAGGGCCACTTCGGGGAAGTTGACCGAAGACACCGAGGTACCGTTGTCGCTGTACTTGACCAGCTTCTCCGCCACTTCCAGGCCGATGTTGGCCTGGGCTTCGGCGGTGGAACCACCGATATGCGGAGTCAGGATCACGCGATCCAGGCCGCGCAGCGGGCTTTCGAACTCTTCGTCGTTGGACTTCGGCTCGACCGGGAATACGTCGATAGCTGCGCCGATCAGGTGCTCGTCCTTGATCGCCGCGGCCAGGTGATCCAGCTCGACCACGGTACCGCGTGCGG
>JBIHZW010000025.1:0-20759 GCA_044240245.1 Pseudomonas sp.
GCCAGTCGACCACCACGCCGTTGCCGGCTTCTTTGGCGCGGTTGGCGAACTGGTAGAAGCTGCCCGAGTAGCCGATGGCCACGCAGATGTCGCCGTTGGCGATATCGGTCATGTACTTGGCGGAGTGGAAGTAGGCGACGTGGGGGCGAATCTTCAGCATCAGTGCGCTGGCTTTCTCGTAGTCCTCTGGCTTGCTGCTGTTGGGGTCGAGGCCCAGGTAGTGCAGGGCGATCGGCAGGATGTCGCCGGGCGAATCCAGCATAGCCACACCGCACTGCTTGAGCTTGCTGATGTTCTCTTCCTTGAAGATCAGGTCCCAGCTGTCCACCGGCGCATCGGCACCCAGCACGGCCTTGACCTTGTCCGGGTTGAAGCCGATCAGCACTGTGCCGTACATATAAGGCACGGCGTACTGGTTGCCGGGGTCGTTGGCGGTCATCAGCTGCAGCAGGCCGGGGTCGAGGTGCTGCCAGTTGGGCAGCTTGCTCTTGTCGAGTTTCTGGAACACGCCGGCCTTGATCTGGGTGTCGAGGAAGGTGTTGGTCGGCACCACCAGGTCGTAACCGGAGTTGCCGGTAAGCAGTTTGGCTTCCAGCGCTTCGTTGGTGTCGAACACGTCCCAGGTCAGCTTGATGCCGCTTTTTTCCTGAAACTCTTTGGGCACCGCCGGCAGCATATAGTCGGCCCAGTTATATACGCGCAGCTCGCGTGGCTTCTCTGGCGTTTGCGCCTGGGCCGCAGTGGCCAGCAGGGTTGCGCCGCAGATGGCGACGGCGAGCAGGTGTTTGATTGTTTTCATCGTTCTTCACCCTGAGTGATTAAAAGAGAACCTATGCGCCTTCGAACCCTTCCAGCACGTTGACCGCGTTGACGCCGATCGCCTCCACCGCATAGCCGCCTTCCATAACGAACAGGGTCGGCTTGCCGAGGGCGGCGATGCGTTTGCCCATGGCCAGGTAGTCGGGGCTGTCGAGCTTGAACTGGGAAATCGGGTCGTCCTTGAAGGTGTCGACGCCCAGCGACACCACAATCACCTCGGCATCAAATTCGGCGATGCGCTGGCAGGCTTCATCCAGCGCCGCGCTCCACACCGCCCATGGGCTGCCCATGGCCAATGGGTAGTTGAAGTTGCAGCCTTCGCCGGCCCCTTCGCCGCGTTCATCGGCATAGCCGAGGAAGAACGGGAACTCGTCGGCCGGGTCGCCGTGGATTGAGGCGAACAGCACGTCATTGCGGGTGTAGAAGATGTCCTGAGTGCCGTTGCCGTGGTGGTAATCGACATCGAGGATTGCCACGCGCTGCTTGCCCTGGTCGAGAAAGGCCTGGGCGGCGATGGCGGCGTTGTTCAGGTAGCAGTAACCGCCCATCAGCTCACCGGCGGCGTGATGGCCCGGCGGGCGGCACAGGGCAAAGGCGCTATGGGCGCCGGCAGAGATTACGGCCTGGCCGCTAAGCGCCACTTGTGCAGCGCTGTAAGCCGCTTGCCAGGTACCGGCGGTGATCGGTGCGCCACCGTCGAAGCTGTAATAGCCAAGTTGGCCGTGCAGGTCCCTGGGGATTACCTGGCGCAGGGTGCGCGCCGGCCAGGTGAAGGGCAGCAGGTCACCACTGCCGTTCTGCGCCAGCCAGCGATCCCAGGCGCCCTTGAAGAAGTCCAGATAAGCGGCGCTGTGAATGCGCTCGATTGGCGCGAGGCCAAAGTCCTGCGGCGGGCGTACTTCGCCGAGCTGGCGATCCTTGACGCGCTGGAGGATATGGTCGGCGCGTTGTGGCTTCTCGAAGCAGGGCATCAACTGGCCGTCGATCAGCTCGCAGCTGCCGTGGTGCAGGTGATGGTCGTCGCTGTAAAAGGTGAGCATGTGAAGCGGCTCCAGGCGTGTTGTTGTGCCTGCATTGTTCGCCTGCGCATCCGGATGGAGAACGCTGACAACGGCCAAAAGGGGATCGAAGTGGCCAAAAAAATCGCCGGGAGCGATTTTTAACGTCGCGCAGCGATGGCCCGTGGGGTGGCCGCCAGGGATGGCTGGGCCATAAATTGCGCGGCCGCCGCGCCGCCGCGCCGCCTCAAGCGCGAAAGCGGCTCGGCGGTACGCCACTCCAACGCTGAAAGGCATGGCGGAAGCTGGCGGTTTCACTAAAGCCGAGGTATTCGGCAATCCGGCAGATCGGCCAGTCTTCCTGGCCGAGCAGGGTTTTCGCCCGCTCGAAGCGCAGCTCGTCGAGTAGTTCCTGATAGTGCGTGCCGAGCTCCTGCAGGTGCCGGCGCAGGGTCCGCGGTGAGCAGTGCATCTGCTGCGCCAGCTGTTCCAGGCCAGGGGGCGCGGTCAGCTGTTCGGCCAGGAGCTGGCGGATGCGCGCGAGCCAGGCCTGGCGGCTGTTGAACTCGCTATTTTGCTTGCGGCAGCGTTCGAGCATTTCCCGATGGGTCACCGCATCGGCCAACGGCAGTGGTTGTTGCAGCCAGCTGGCAGGGAAGGCAAAAGCATTGCGCGCGGCATCAAACTGCAGCGGGCAGGCAAAGCTGTGCGGGTAGCGCGCGCTGTAGTTGGGCTCGCCATAGCGGAACTGCGCGGCGCTGAGCGGCAGGGGCTGGCCGAGCAGGTCATCGCTGATCAGCTTGAGCGAGGCCAGGCACATCTCCAGGTTGAACACCTCAAGCTCCGGGCGGTGCTGGTAGTCGCTGGCGCTGACCCAGGCCAGCTCGCCTTCGAGGTGCATATCCAGTTTGAAATAGGTGCCGAGCAGCGCCGGGTACTGCAGCATCAGTCGCCAGGCGTCACCAAAGGTGGCACTGGAGAGTGCGGCGTAACCGACCATGCCATAGGCCGACACATGCATACGCCGGCCCAGCTCCAGGCCCAGATCACTGCGTAGCTGCAGGGCATTGGCGCAGACCTGCAGCTCCTGAGTACGGGTGATGCGCGTGTCGGCGCAGTCCAGATCAGCCGCAGCAATGCCGCTGCCGGCTAATAGCTGCTCGGTCAGTTCGGGTTGCGCGGCAAAGATTTCCAGGATCAGTGAAACCACATGCAGGGTGGTCAGGTGGGCGTGCAACATCGGGGCAACCGCAACAGTTCAGAATGCCCGAGTGACGCAAAAACTATGCCGCGGCACCGCAGCGGCCGGGCGTGATCCAGGCCGCTGCGGTCCAGGCAGATTTAGCGATTACGCAGGAAGGCGTTGATAAAGTCGCCCTGATTGGGGGCTTCTTCATGAGTGGTGAAGGTCAGGGTCGCCTCGTTTTCGCGCAATTTGAGCTTCTGCGCAAAGCTGCACTGCACGGTTTTCAGGCCCTTAGCTGCAGCTTTATGCTCATCGCCGTTCTGGCACAGGTTGGCCAGCTGGCTGACCACTTCACCACAGAAACTCGGCACGCTGAGGCGTTTGAGCTTGTCGTCGTCGATGGCACTCCACTCGACCTTAGTGGCCAGCGGTGTGTCACAGGCTTTCGAGGCGTCCTGGTCGATCTGCTGCAGCTGCTGAGTGAAGTCGGCGACGCGCTTTTCCCGGTCGAAACTGCTCAGCTTGTCCTGAATGCCCTTTTTCTTCTGCTGTTCATAAAGTGCCAGCAGGTTGGCCGGCTTGGTCTCTTTGCTCTTGGTTTCATCGAAGCCCAGCTCGAAGCCGTCGGTGCTTGGCAGGTACAGCTGATATTGCTCGCCGCCCCAGCCCTGACGTTTGATCAGCATGTTGTAGGCGCTGCCATCGAGGGTGGTGGTGTAATCGCGCTCATCGTTGCCGCGCTCGCTGATAGTGCTCAGTAGCACCACTTCATCCAGCGGGTGATTGATGCCGCTAACCTGGATCAGCGCCTGCTTGCCGTCGCTGCTGGGCGCGACGGTCACGCTGATGCCTTTGCCGGCATTGAACACTTGTGGGTATTTGGCCAGTTCGAGGGCGCTGGCGTTGAGGGTGAACAGCGAAGCGGCGAGTAGCAGTGACAGCCTTGTCATGGTGTTGTCCTTGGTAGCTGAAAAGAACGCGCAGTATAGCCAGGCCGCAGGCTGCGATTTGTGCGCCAGGTCTGCTCGTGACGTCGGCCCGGAGCCGCGTTGCTGTGTCGCCTGGCATCGCCGTGGGCGGCCCGCGACAAACGGCGCGCCGAGGTGCACGCCAGCCCAGGCTTTACGGTATACTGCGCGGCCTTTGGCGGTCCGCACTGCCATAATTCATTCCCTAACAAGCCACGCCTGGTTTCCAGCGTGGCTTGTTAGTTTCTGCAGCGCCTACGGGCACTTGATGAAGAAGAGGCACGACGATGAGCGCACTGGTTGGCGTGATCATGGGCTCCAAGTCCGATTGGTCCACCCTTAGCCACACCGCCGAGATGCTGGACAAGCTGGGCATTCCGTACGAAGTGAAGGTGGTTTCCGCCCACCGCACCCCGGACCTGCTGTTCCAGTACGCCGAACAGGCTGAAGAGCGCGGCATTCAGGTGATCATCGCCGGTGCCGGCGGTGCAGCCCATCTGCCGGGCATGTGTGCGGCCAAGACCCACCTGCCGGTCCTCGGCGTGCCGGTGCAATCGGCAGTGCTTTCGGGTGTCGATTCGCTGTTGTCGATCGTGCAGATGCCCGCCGGTATTCCGGTCGCCACCCTGGCCATCGGCAAGGCCGGTGCCGTCAACGCCGCGCTCCTCGCGGCGAGCATCCTTGGCCATCAGCACCCGCAGTTCCACGAGCGCCTGAAGGCGTTCCGCACCGAGCAGACTGAATCCGTACTGGAAAATCCGGACCCGAGGGACGCGTAATGAAGATCGGCGTAATCGGTGGCGGCCAGCTGGGTCGCATGTTGGCCCTGGCAGGTACGCCGCTGGGGATGAATTTCGCCTTCCTCGACCCGGCGCCGGATGCCTGCGCGCAAGCGCTGGGTGAACATATCCGCGCCGATTACGGCGACCAGGACCATCTGCGCCAGCTGGCCGATGAAGTCGATCTGGTGACCTTCGAGTTCGAAAGCGTGCCGGCCGAGACCGTGGCCTTCCTCTCGCAGTTCGTCCCGGTTTACCCGAGTGCCGAAGCCCTGCGCATCGCCCGTGATCGCTGGTTCGAAAAATCCATGTTCAAGGACCTCGGCATTCCCACCCCGGAATTCGCCGATATCCAATCGCAAGCTGACCTTGATGCTGCCGTGGCGAGCATCGGCCTGCCGGCGGTGATGAAGACCCGCACCCTGGGTTACGACGGCAAGGGCCAGAAGGTCCTGCGCAAGCCCGAAGATGTCGTCGGCGCCTTTGCCGAACTGGGCAGCGTGCCGTGCATTCTCGAAGGCTTCGTGCCGTTTACCGGCGAAGTGTCGCTGGTGGCGGTACGTGCCCGTGATGGCGAAACTCGCTTCTACCCGCTGGTGCACAACCGCCACGACAGCGGTGTGCTGGCGCTGTCCATTGCCAGCACCGATCACCCGCTGCAGGCGCTGGCCGAGGATTACGTCAGCCGCGTGCTGACTAAGCTCGACTACGTCGGCGTGCTGGCCTTCGAGTTCTTCGAAGTCGATGGCGGCCTGAAAGCCAACGAGATCGCCCCGCGTGTGCACAACTCCGGGCACTGGACCATCGAAGGCGCCGAGTGCAGCCAGTTCGAGAACCATCTGCGCGCCGTCGCCGGTCTGCCGTTGGGTTCGACCGCCAAGGTCGGTGAGAGCGCCATGCTTAACTTTATCGGTGTGGTTCCGCCGGTGGAGCAGGTTATCGCCGTCGCCGACTGCCGTCTGCACCACTACGGCAAGGCCTTCAAGGTCGGCCGCAAGGTTGGTCACGCCACCCTGCGCTGCGCGGATCGCGCCACTCTGGATAAGCAGATCGCCGTGGTCGAGGCGCTGATCGCCAAGGCCTGAAGCCTGCTTTGTGACTAAGCTCTTGCGTAGGCCATACACAAGAGCCTCGTCATGAAGTATCTGTTGCTGCTGTCTTTGCTGTACCTGCCGCTTTGCCATGCTGACCAGGTGTTGCGCGCCGATTACCGCGAGCGCCCGCCGGAGATGCAGGCCCTCGATTCACTCCCCGTCGGCCCGCTGATCGAGGTGCTTGATAGCGCCGCGCAGCGGGTTGGTGCGCGCATCGAATGGCGTTACGCGCCCTTTGTACGCAGCCTGGAAGACCTCAAATCCGGACGTATCGACCTGGTGCCGCGTGTGCTGTTCACCGCCGAGCGCAGGGACTACGTGCACTTTCTGCCGTCGATCGGCACCCAGCGCAAAAGCATCCGCTTTATCGTCAAGCCCGGTCAGCAGGCCAGCCTGCGCACCTATGCCGATCTGCAGGGCAAGGTGATTGGAGTCAAGCGCGGCACCGCCTACTTCGATCAGTTCGACGGCGACAGTGCCCTGACAAAAAGCCTGGCGACTGACGACTACCTGCTGGCCGGGATGTTTCGCGCCGGGCGCCTGGATGTAATGGTGGTGCTGGACGCCGAAGCCATTGAGGCGCAGTTCCACAAGATTGGCTTTAGCGATTACAGCTATGCCGAGTACCAGTACGAGCAATCTGTCGGTAATTATTACGGTGCGTCGATGCGCCACTATCGGGGCGAGAAAAAGGCCCTCTACGAGCAGTTAGGCCAGGCGCTGCGTGGCATGCGCGAGAGCGGCGAGATTGCCCGCATCTACCATCGTTACGGCGTCGCACCGCCAGAGACCGAAGAGTAGCGAACTGCCAGCTTTTCCCGTGGTCAGATCAACGGTCGCAAATCCCACCGTCCATTCAGGAGGCTCGCATGAGCATTATTGGCATCATTTTTATCGGCCTGATCGTCGGTCTGATAGCGCGCTTTATCAAACCCGGCAATGACAGCATGGGCTGGATCATGACCATCCTGCTGGGCGTCGGCGGCTCAGTTGCCGCCACCTATGGTGGCCAGGCGTTGGGCATCTACAAAGTGGGAGAGTCCGCCGGCTTTATTGGCGCAGTGATCGGCGCCGTGGTGCTGCTGGTAATCTACGCCGCTGTCAGAAAGGACTGATGTCTTTTCACTCCGCTGCTTGGTGAGCCTACCGATGCGTTATCTGCTGTTGCCCCTGCTGTTGATCAGCACCCTGGCCTGCGCCGAACTGCCGGAAACCGACTGGCTTGAGCTGATGCCGCCGGAAGATCGCCAGGCCTTGGAAGACATGCCCGAGATCAGCCACCAGGGCCTCGAGCAGGACAGCGGCTTCTACAACCCCGGCGGCCTCAAGCAGCAGGACCAAAACCTGCCAGCGGTGATGTACTCAACGAAAACCGTCGCCGCCTTCGACGGCAAACCCATCCGTCTCGGCGGCTACCCGGTGCCGCTGGAAACTAATGCAGAAGGGCGCAGCACGCTGTTCTTCCTAGTTCCCTACCCCGGCGCCTGCATCCATGTCCCACCACCGCCACCGAACCAGCTGGTACTCGTTCGTTATCCCAAAGGCATCGAGCTCGAAGACATCTACGCCCCACTCTGGGTCAGCGGCATGCTGAAGATCGAACAGGTCAACAACAAGCTGGCCGATGCCGCGTATGCGTTGGAGGCGGAGTTGGTAAGGGTGGTTGAGGAAAGCGACCTGTAACGGTCACGTGCCGGCGCTCTTCCGGTACGTCTCGCGCTTCAGCGGATAGTCGTTTCAGTTGGCCTCGATGGCGCTTAGCAGCTCTGTCGATGTCAGGCGCTTCAGCGTGTGCGTGGCGGGGCCCGTCTCCACATCCAGCGCCAGCGGCGTGGTGCCATCTGCGTCATACACGAAATAGGCATTGCCGCTGCTTACTTCATAAGTTTTCCCACTCGCAGTCGCTATGGTTTTCGGGGTCGCACCCAGCAGTACGTCGAGCGAGTCGTAACGCAGCACTAAGTCGACCTCGCCCAGTCTGCCAACGGGGGCGTCGACTGCTTGAGAGGGCTCGGCCATCACTGATTGCAGAGACACCGCGTTTGAGGCGTCGATCCACTTGTCCGAGTAGGCGAAAATCAGGTCCTGGTACTCGCTCGACAGCGGTTTATCCAGATTACATACGGCCTTGCGAATGGATGCGCCATTCTGTCCATTGCGGATATTGCCGTACATGCAATCGATGATGGGGACTTTGTCTTTTAGCTCGAGGGTATAGAACACCTCAAAAAATGTGTTTGCCCCGGCGTTTCTGTAGGTCAACGCGGGAGCACCGTTGAACGAGATCAGGGCTCTGGAGGTCTGGCCTGCGTAGCCAACGGTATCTGCGAATACCTTGGTTTCCGTTCCCCAACTGATCGTCAACTCACCGGTTTTCATATTCGCCCGGTAGGTTTCAATGCTGCCATCTCTATCGAATGTGAGGGGCTTTGCCTGTGCTTGTGCGGGGGTAGCCAGAACAAGCATTAGCAGTAAGGTCAGTGGAATAACGTAGGGCAAAGCGACGGTTCCATCAGCTTCGGTAGCGAACGATTTATAAAAAGGTAGTTTTTCAAGCTCCTCCACATAGCCTGAAATGTTGATATATCGGCAGTGCGATCCATCAGGGCCAGGGTAGATCCGCTTTCTGGCCCTAGATATGAGTTCGCGGGAGCCTCCGTGCGTATGGCTTAGCTGCTGATTTCCTCTCCCACTGCCTCGGTGACCATATCCAGCCAGCCTGGCTTGTCTGTTGGCCGCATGCCGTCTTCGGCATCTACTGCCGCCAAGGCCTGACCTAAGAGGCCGCTGATGTCCTTGCTCTCCTTCGCCTCTTGCAGGGCCTTGGCCGCATCTGCGGCCTTGAGGATGCTTTGCAGTTCTGGAGTTTTTGCGGTTACTTCGTTGAGTGGCTCGGGCAATGGCATGGCATTGAGCAGGCTGACAATATCGCCGGGCTGTCGGGTAAAAGCGCGCAGCGCGTCAACACCTTGCAGCATAGGTAGGGCAATACCGGTAAGGGGGTCGAAAGCACTGATTTCAGGTAGCTGTGGCATACCCACCTTGCCAGTCAGTACGGGAGTGGCCAGAGAGGGCAAGAACAGGCCTAGCAGGTAGCGCGGGTTGCGCTTTTTGATGCTCAAGCCAACGCTGGCCAGGGCGATACCCACGCCAACGACGCGGCCGGCAGTGGCCAGCACGGACAGGCTCTTATTCGTCTCATTGTCGAAATGCGCCAAACGAAAGCGGAAGTAGTCGGTGAAAGGCTCGCGTTCACCAAGGCCTGAAGAATTCATAAACCAGGCGCGTGAGTCATGTATTTGCTCATCGAACAGCTTTACCAGCAGCTCTTTGCCTGGTGCCGGCACACCGGGTGTGACGAATAGCTGGTTGTAGCACTCAGTGCCATGTTTGTAGATTTTCGCGTATTCCTCTGCTTCGTCTTCCTCGTTGATTAGAAAGACGGTACCGCCCAGCAGGATATTGATGATCCCGCCAACGGAAAGGGTGTCTTCGGTAACGCCCCAGGTACGCTTGTAATCCTGTTCGAACTCGGCTGCAGCACGGCGCAGTTGCTGGTCGTCCAGCGCGGGTTCGAAAGCCTTGTTGGTATTGATGCGTTGATAGGCATCCTGGCCGCCGATGGTTTCAAGGTCCTTCTCGTATTGGGCCTGCTGTGCTGTCGTCAGTTCGCGTGGAGGCTTGCCCTCTCGAGCGGCGGTGTTGTCCTTGGTCTTTTTCTCGTGCAGGCGTTTGTGAGCTGTCTGCTGCTCTTTGGTCATGTCCTGGTCGCGAACATGGCTATAGAAGCCTTGCTTGTGAATACCACCGGCATAACGGTCGATACGCCAGCCGGTGATCAGGGCGGTTTCGCGCTCGATTACCGTTTCTAGTGGGCCGCCTTTGGCGTTGGCCTGCCAAGCGTTAAATCGGGAGACGAGTACCTCAGAAATTGAAAATTCAAATTCTGTTGTCGGATCCATTTTCCGCCATGGCTCATGCTCGCCTATTACCGTTTCCGGCACCTGTAAGGGAGCTCCGACAGTAAAGGCTTCACGATACATATGATGCAGGGGCACTTGCGATAGCAGTTCATTCGGGCCGCCCATGGCCTTGCCCTGATCCTTTGCCGGATAGCCACCGCCGACATCCGAGTGCATGCCAGGATAGAAATATTCCCTGGTGCCGGCGCGATAACGGGAGGGCAGCTGGTTATTGCGCTTGCCATCCGCCGTCTTCTCGCGGCGGCGGATAGAGTCCAGCGGGAAGCTGGCGCGTTGCTCATGGGCGGACACCAGGTGCACGCAACGCTTGAGAAAATGACGGTCTTCCGGCAGTTCTGTGGGCATGCAGGCTTGTATGCTTTCCTCATCAGGCAGGCGCATGGTGTCGTCGGCCCAGCTCATATGGCCGGCGGCAAAGGGCGCGCTATCGGCTAAGCCGACGGCGGCCACGGTGTCGAACAGGCCGAGAAATTCGATGGTGATGGGCAGGCCGGCAAAGCGGTATTCAGTGCTGTTGTCGCCCTGGCTCCGGGTCAGCTCGGCCAGCCAGTTGCTAAAGGTACGGGCCTGGGCTGCACCACGAGAAAAGCCGTAGACATATAGACGCAGAGCAAGAAATTCGGGCTTTTCTTCAGCGGCCTGGCGTTGTTCCAGCAGGGCTTTTAGTTCCTGCTCATAGGGGCGTATCGCCGCCTCGCGTTTGCGGGCGCCATTTTCCAGCAGGCCACCGCTAAGCGCATTAGTGGTCCAGTTAGTGCTCATGGCTTCGACTAGGGCTTGGGTGTCTTCAACTGCCAACCGGGCTTGTTCAGGCAAAGTTTCCTTTAGCGCTGCAATTAACCGAGTCAGCCCCCAATTGATCCGGTTCTCCCCACCTTGGGCACCGATCAACCCCATTCCATTAGGAAGGTATTCTTTGATCTCTTCGAAAACCGTGCCCACGCCAGGAGAGTAATAGCGAAGGTATCCATCCTCTGGCTTATCGATGGACGCATGGTAAAGCCGGGCTACATTACTGGTGCAGAGCGGATCTCCCTTATCCGAAGGCTCGTGGTTATTGGTGCCATCGAAGCACAGGCTGATATGCAAGGTCTTGCAGCAGGGTGGAGGGGCTGCGTCACCGTTTTTAGCCGCAGCAATCGCCAGACGGCTCCCCACACGGCGCTCATCGCGGTTTTGCTTGAGGACATTGCTGGCAACTTCCCCCGTGTTAAGTGGTAGACCCGTACGGGTAAACCGGGGTGCTGGCAGTACGCTTGCTGGAGTGGGATCACATCCTTGTATCAGGGCTTCGGACATTCCGTATCCTCCATTTTGCGTGGGTAGTTGTAGGGGTAGTCGGGGGAACCTGGCTTAATAACCGTGGCAGTGACTCGAACCTGATTACAAGGTAAAAAGTGCACTGTTATTGGTCCGGCTTTTTGGTACTGAGGTATCTCCACCGTGGCACTGTGGCGGGTATAGTTGGCGGCGTGTTTTTTATAATCTTTCGGATCAATAGAACCGTATTTGTTTCGCTTTAATGGCACTGATGGAGAAGGATTTGGATCTTTCTCCCACTCCACAATGGCCCTTAATCCCGGTCGCCAATAACGTGGAATTGAGCCGCAGCAAACAAAACCACCGCCACCGCCATAAGGGCCAAGGTTAGGGCCGCCAGCTCCATTAACGGTAAAGCGATTGATGGCGGCGGAGGTGTGGTTGATACCACTTATATCCGAGCCAAGCATCTCGGATTCCTTGGCCATGCAGCCGCTAACTAAAAGCAGGCTAAGTAGCAGGGTAGATAGGCGACAGAGTGGTTTAGTCATGGCTAAAGCCCTTTTTGAGTGCAGTTTTGTCATTGGTCCGTGCGGGTAAAACGGGCCAATGGCAGTACGTTTGTCTGGGTGGAGTCACATCTTTTTATTAGGGCTTCGGACATTCCGTATCCTCCATTTTCCGTGGGTAGTTGTAGGGGTAGCGCGGGTCGCCGATAAACATATTATTGGCCGAGCCCCGAACCTGATCGCAGGGTAAAAAGTGAACCTTTATGGTTCCGGCTGCTTGGTACTGAGGTATTTCCACTGTGGCGGTATGGCGCGTGTAGTTGGCTGTGTGTCTCTTATAGTCATCCGGGTTAATAGAGTCGTATTTATTGCGCTTTAAGGGCACAGACGGAGAAGGGTTTGGATCTTTCTCCCACTCCACAATAGTCTTTAACCCTGGCCGCCAATATCGGGGCACCGAGCTGCAGCAGACTTGTCCCCCTTCTCCGTATGGACCGATACGTGGTCCTCCGGCACCGTTGACGGTAAAGCGATTGATGGCAGCAGAGGTGTGGTTATAGCCCTCCACCGGGCCGCCAAGCATCTCGGACTTCTTGGCCATGCAGCCGCTTAGCAGTGAGGCGATGAGCAGGCTGGAAATTACAGCGGCCCTGCGGATCATGCCCACTCCTCGGCATTTTCAGGCGGCGCAACCGGGGAGTGCTTGGCCAACCAGGTGCGGACAAAGGCGTCACGCTGGTCGATGTCATGCAAGTCTTCACGGTTAGCTGCCAACTGCCCATGCATCAGATGGCGGATCAAGGGTTCCTGCTGAGCCATGCCATAGTCCTGGGGCTTTACATCCCAGTTACGGCGATAGTCCTCTGCCGCACTCCATGCCAGCAAACTGGTGACTTGCTGGTGTTTCAAACGCAAGGGCGGCAGTGGCGCCGGCAATTCCGACTGGCGTCTTAGGTTGCCGGCCAGGCTGCGTGGTTGGCGGTCGCGATCCTGCCAGTGCCAGGCTATAACGGGAGCGTGGAACCACATCTGTTGCGCGTCGAGTGCCTCGCTTGTGGCTACTAGCAAGCGAGGGTCGTAGAAGCGCAGCAGGCCGCTGCTTCTGCCGTCGTTCCACTCGGTCTGGGTGCAATGGCTCAGGTGGCTGGCAAGCGCGGCAAAGGGCCAGGGGCTAAGCAGCGCCAACAGGTGTTGATGGGCGTTTTTGCTGGCAAGCAATTCGCTAAGCCAGATTTGCTGGTCGAGTTGGTCGAGCCCCACTCGCAGTAGCAGCGGCCCGTTAGCCGCTATAGCCTCTTCCGGGGTGCCTTGCAGAAGCTTGGCTAGCTCTGGGGGCTGCCCAAGCTCTGCGAGGCGTGAAAGCAGTGGATAGTGCAGATTGCTGGAGTCGACCAACAGGTCGAAATGCTGCAGGCGCGCCTGCTCTGCTTGTTCGTAAAGCAGGCCTAGCCAGGTTTGGGGCGAAGGTTTCATAGCGTCCTGTTTGCCTCTCAACGTGCAACGAGTGCTTGAGCTTTATTTTGGGCGAGGCGCAAGCACTCCTCACACACCGCAGGTTGAGGCTTCTCTGTGCAATTGCTGAGCAGCCCAGGCTGCGCCTGCTCCAACAAACTCCCCGCTTTATCGCTATCCGCCGCACCTGGCAGCACTGGTGGTTTGATCTTGATTCCCGAGCCTTTACCCGGTGCACCGCCGGCGTTGATCTTGGCGATGGGGCCGAGCAGGGTAATGCCGCCGGGGTCGAGTTTGATAAAGCTGCCGCCGGCTTTGAGGGTCAGTTCGGTGCCGGCTTCGATGATCATCTTCTGCCCGGCTTTGAGGTGGATTTCGCGGCCGGCTTTGGTCAGTTGGGCGGTGCCGAGTTTGATGTGCTGGTTCTGCCCGACGGTGAGGTGGTCGTCGGGTTTGACCTCGACCTTGCGCTCGGTTTTGACCGTTAGGTTTTCTTCGGCTTTGAGTTCGGTGTAGCTGTTGGCTTCGACGGTGTCGTGGCGTTCGTTGCCGACGCGGATCTTCTGGTCGTGCTCGATGTTTTCGTCCCAGTCGCGCTGGGCGTGCAGGTAGATCTGCTCGGCGCCTTTCTTGTCTTCGATGCGCAGCTCGTTGTAGCCGTCCCCGCCCGGCGTGCTGAGGGTTTTGAATACGGTGCGGGTCTTGTTCGCCGGCAGGTCGTAAGGCACGACGTGTTCGGCGTGGTACAGGCAGCCGGTGACCAGCGGTTGGTCGGGGTCGCCTTCGAGGAAGGTCACCAGGACTTCCATGCCGATACGTGGGATGGCGATGCCGCCGTAGCCATCACCGGCCCAGCTTGAGGCCACGCGCAGCCAGCAGCTGGTGGTGTCGTCGGCCTGGCCTTCGCGGTCCCAGAAGAATTGCACCTTGATCCGGCCGTATTCGTCGCAGTGGATTTCTTCGCCTGCTGGGCCGGTGACCACGGCGGTTTGGCTGCCCAGGACTTTGGGTTTTGGATGGGCCAATGACGGGCGGAAGGGTACGTCCCAGGGCGTGGCGGTGAAGTGGTTGCGGTAGCCCTGGGTGAAGCCATCGCTGGCGGCGGTATGGCTGGTGACCGACTCTTCCAGCACTTGCGGTTGTTTGCCCTGGTGGATGACTTCGTGCAGCAGCCAGAGGTCGTTGTAGTCCTGGCGCGGGTGGTCGGAGAGTTCCAGGAAGTGCCCGCTGAGCAATTTCGGCTGATCGCCACGGCCTTCGGCCAGGCGGTAATCAGCGCGGTGGCGTTCGAGGTTGCGTTGGCTGAGGTGTTTACCGCGCGCACGGTCGACAAAGCGGCCGGGGTAGTCGTAATCCTCAAGGTTCGGCAGCGGCTTGGCCTCGGGATCGCGATCTTCCTTGAAGGCTGCTTCCATCAGCAGACGCGGTTGCTCGAAGTCGTAATCGCGGCGGGTGATGCGACTGGTGCGGGTTTCCAGGCGTACGGCAAAGCGCTTGATCACCGGCTCGTCAGCGGTCATGCCGTTGTCCTGCAGGTAGGCAGTGGGCTGGCCGAGTTTGCCGAAGGCGCTCTGGTCGTCACCGAAGACCAGCACGTGGCCCTGCTCGCTGTGCTGGAAGTGGTAGTGAATACCTTCCTCCTCGCACAGGCGTTGAACGAAGTGCAGATCGCTCTCGTCGTACTGCACGCAGTAGTCGCGCTTTGGATAAACCGTGGGGCCGAGCTGAAACTGGTAACCGCCTTCGACGATGCCGTGCTCTTGCAGCACCTGGGCGACGATCTGCGGCACCGTCAGGTGCTGGAAGATCCGCTGGTTTGTGCGCAATGCCATGTAGCTCAGCTGCGGCACGATGCTCAGTTTGTAGCGGGTCAGGCGCTTGCCGGATTCGGCTTGGGCGACCTGGTAGATCAGGCCGTGAATGCCCAAGCCGTCTGGGGTAAAAGCAAGATAGGCGCGCTGATGCAGCAGGCTTTGCAGATCCAGCTCGGCGTTCTCGCTGATCAGCTCAACCTCAAAACGATAGGGCTGACTGATGGCTTCGCGGCCGCTGAATTCGAGCACTTGCAGGTCGTGCTCAAGGCCTTCAATGCTCAGGCTGAAATGGGTTTCATTGGCCGGGTTGAACATAGTCATTTCCTTGTTAAAAAATCATCCATTGGTGCTGCGTTCAACTGCACCGTAGCCAGCGCCGCCAGCCGCTGGGCGTGGGCCGGCGAAATACCTCAAGCAACTGCGCGCAACTGATACTGCGCTGCGCCTCATCGAACGCCAGCGCGGTGCGTAACGCAGGCCAGCAATGCGCCGGTAACTGCTCGGGGCGTTGCAGCTGTTTATCCAGCTCCATGGCCTTGGCCTGTTTGGCGCTCTGCCGGCGGAACGGGTGGCGCCCACTGGCCAGCTCATACAGCACGCATGCCAGGGCATAGACATCGGCGGCGGCGGTTAGCGGCGCACCATCGAGCAATTCCAGTGCGGCGTAACGCGGGGTCCAGGCGGTAAAGCGGTTACGGCATAGGCGCGGCAGGCCGGGCAACAGACCTTCCACGGGCTGGCCGAGACCATAATCGAACAGGCGCAGGCCGTCTTCGGCGAGCATCACATTGCTGGGTTTCAGGTCGCCATGCAGCACGCCGAGGCTGTGTGAATAGCTCAGGGCATCGAGCAGAGCGATGGCAATTTCCTGCAGCTCGCCCCATGGCAGGCCCTCGGGACGTTCGCTAAGTAACTGGTCGAGGGTCAGGCCCTTGAGCAGCTCCAGGGTGAGGAAGGCGCGTTGGCTCGGCACATCCACCTCGAAGCCGAACAGGCGCACCACATGCGGATGATTAAGCCGCGCGGTAAGGGCGAACTCGCTGTACAGCAGCGAGTTGGCGTCCGGGTATTCGGCGAAGTCATCGCTGAGGGTTTTCAGCGCGACATAGGGCTCGGGATCACCGAACTGTTCGCGCAGCAGATCACGGGCGCGATACACCGCGCCCATGCCGCCTACGCCGAGCAGCCGCTCGATCTTGTAGCGGCCGCCGAGCACTTCCGGCAGTTCGCTGAGTACTTCGCGCGGGGCTTGCGTTGCCGGTTTGGCGGCAGTCGCGGCCAGGGCGAAGTAGGTCAGGTCGCTGGCCGGGCTGCTGGCCAGCTGCAGTTCGTCGAGCAGCTGTTCACTCATCCGTGAGTCCTCATCGGCGGATCACCACCGCACTCAGGTTGTCCCGCGCCGGGCCGTCGAGTGCCTGCTGGAACAAACGATTCAGCGTCAGCTGCGGTGACGGCAGGTTTAGCGCAGCGCCGAGGTCGTCGACGGACACGCCTTGGTACAGGCCATCGCTGCACAGCAGAAATGCATCGCCGGGCAGCACATCGAGTTCGAGAATTTCCAGCTTCAGCTCGTCACTGGCACCGATGGCGCGGGTCAGGGCGTGCGCTGCCGGATGCCGAGCAGCTTCGCTTGGGCTGAGTTGCTGCTCATCGATCAGCTGCTGCAGTAGCGAGTGATCGCGGCTGAGCTGATACAGCCGACTGCCACGCCACAGGTAGCAGCGGCTGTCGCCGGCCCACACGCAGGCGGCGCGGTCGCCTTCGATCAGCAGCGCCACAACGGTGCTGCCGATCACCGGGTCGGGATGGGCGGCGGTGACCGTGAGTTCCTGACCCAGGCGGCGGTTAAGCGAATGCAGGCGCTTGCGCAGCTCGTCCAGACGCTGCGGCAAATCGCCTGCACTCGGCTCGGCCAGTTGTTCGACAATCAGGCGGCTGGCCAGGGCACCGTTCTGGTGCCCGCCCATGCCGTCGGCGACCACCCACAGGCCCTGTTCCGGCAGGGCCAGAAAGGCATCCTCGTTGCGCGCCCGCACCTTGCCGGTGTCGGTACGCGCAGCGCTGCGCCAGAGGTTGGCAACCTCCTGCATCAGAGCGTGGCCGGCAGTTTGAAGCTGCGCAGCTGGTCCAGGTCAAACGGGTTCGGCGAGCGCTGGCTGTGCAACAGGTAGTTGGCGCGCAGGCCGCCGAGGTCGGCCTTGAGCATCAGCACATCGCGGCCGCTGTGGTAGTCCACGCTCATCAGGTCGAGCAGGCGGAACAGCGACCAGGGGCCGGTGTTCTTCTCGATACCGACCTTGCGCCCACCGAGCTCTTCGACCACCAGGCTGGTGCGCCCTTCGTTGGCTTCGGCCGGCCAGCTGAAGGCGGTCTGCACGATTGGCCCGTGGCGGTATTCCATCTGCTGGTTGCCGAAGCGGAAGTCGGCGCGGCCTAGGCTCGAATCCAGCGAGTAGGGTTCGAGCTTGAACAGCACTTTCGGCTCGTTGGGATTCTCGGCGAAGAAGCTGCGGCGGATGGTTTGGGTGTGACTCATCTGCAGCAGGAACTCGCGCGACAACGGCAGGCCACGGCCATCCACGCGGCGCAGTTGATACTGGCCGGCGGTGCCACTGACAAACGGCTTGAGGTAGTTGTCGAAGAAGCGCTCGGCAATCCCCTGAGCCTTGAAGAACTCGCGGAAGTCGGCAATCGCCACATCGCTTTCGCTGTGTGCGCTGAACGGATAACGCTGCTTCAACGAGCCGTCATAGGCGGCGTACAGCTCGCTCTTATAACGCTGATTGAGGTAGTGGTAAGCGTCGTTGAGCACCAGCATCCAGCTGTCTTCGGCGAGCAAGCCGAGCCAGTTGCCGACCGGTTGCGGCAGGCGCGCGGCATTGCTACGCACCTGGTTGATCGCATCACGCTGGCCGCCCATACGCGCCTTGGCCAGTTCGAACGCGGCCTGCTCTGGGGCGCTGGCGTGGGCCAGGCTGGCCAGTTGCAGTTGCAGAGCATCCAGCGCCTGCAGAGTGCTGGCCAGTTCCGGGCCGGCGCCGCCGTTTTCGTCGAGCAAACGGTGCAGCGGTTCGAAGCGGCGTTCCAGGGTTTTCCGCGCGGTGTCCGGCAGGTTTTTCACCAGTGCCGCTTGCGCCTGTTCGGCGGCAGCACCGGCGAGCTTGGCGACTTTGCCCAGTTTGCCCTTGGCGCTTTCCAGCGCTTCGGCGGCGGCACCGGCATCATCGGCGGCTTCGGCCATGCCTTTGAAGCGGGTGTTGTCGCGCACCTCCACCAGCAGTTGCAGCAGCGGTGAGTTGGCGGCGGTCAGGCCGGCCAGTTGCAGGGCACCCTGGCCGGCGCTGCCGATCGGGTCCAGCGACAGTTGCGCGAGGGCTTCGCCCCAGTAGTTGGCGTAATCGCGGAAGTACAGCTGCTCCATTTCCACCAGCAGACGGCTGAGGTCGTTGCTGCTCAGGGTGTCGCCTTCGCCGAGTACCCAGTTGTCGCGCAGCAGGTCGCGCACCAGGTCGGCGCCCTTGGCGGTGAAGGTTTTCTGGTAGCCAACCTGGGTATAGAAGCCCGGAATGGCGTAGTCGCTGCCAACGAACAGCCCGGCTTGTGGGCCGAGTTTCTGGCTCAGGCGATACTCCGGCAGGCTGCGCGCTTGATCACGCAGCATGCGGTAGACCACGTTGGCCAGCGACTCGCTACGCAGGATCTGCCGAGCCTGGGCCACCAGCGGTTCATTCAGCGAGTAGGGCGCGAACGACTCGGACAGCAGGCGTTCGAAGTGCTCGTTCAGGCCGCGCTGGCCGGCGCTATTGCCGGCGTAACGCAGCGACCAGTCGGCCGCTAGCCACTCCTGGAGGAAGGCCTTGTCGCGGCGTTCTTCCAGATTGAGCATCAGGTAGGCACGCAGACTGTTGAGCAGGCGCTCACGGTCACCCAGGTTGGCGCGGACTTGCGCTTCCAGCTGACGACCTACGCGGCTGAGCAGCAGGTTTTCCAGCTCGGCGCGGTAGGCCTGTTGCAGCGTCGGGTCGACTTTCTCGCCCTGGTACAGACCGCCGCGTTGCAGGTAGGACACCTCATCCACCGGCGGGAATACCTGGGTGGCGGCGTAGCTGTGATCCAGCGCCTTGAGGGTGCGCAGGGCATCATCCTGAGCACCGAGGCTGTTGTGTTGCTGAGTCAGTTGCTGAGCGAGGGTACGCAGTTGCTCCAGGCGGCCGTGGTTACCGGAGAAGCCGCCGGCCCAGACCACACCGAATATGCCGAGCACCACCAGGGCGGTGGCATACATGGCGCGCTGGCCCCAGTCGATACGACGGACTTCCTTCTGATCGAGGCCGGCAAGGTCGGCTTCGGGGAAGATCACCCGGCTGAGCAGGTGATTGATAAAGCGTGCACGACCGGTGCGGAAGGTCGGCAGGGCGCTGCTGGACAGGCCCAGGTTGCGGCCGATGCTGCTGGTGCTCGGGTCGAGCTGGTCGTTCAGTTCCGGCGCGCTGGTCAGGTAGAAACCGCGCAGCTGGCTAGCGCGCTGGTAGCGGTTGCCGCTGAAGGCCAGTTCGCTGAACAGGCACAGACGCTCGCCGAGCAGGCCCAGCTGGTGCGGGAAGTCGAGGATACGACCACGGCGCTGGGTGTCGCGCTCCTGGTGCATACACAGGATCACCTGGCTGTTGAGACGGCGCAGCAGTTCTTCGAACTCCTGGCGAATCACCTGCACGTCGGTGGCGTTCTGCTCCTTGCGGAAGCTCGCACCGAGCACCTGATCGCTTTCTTCGCGCGACAGCTGATCGAAGAACTCATCGAAGCCCAACACCTTGTCGGCCTTGCTTAGCACCAGATACACCGGTACATCGGCGCCGAGGCGCTGGTGAATATCCTGCAGACGCTGACGGGTTTGGCGGGCGAGATTTTCCAGTTCGATTTCGCTGCCACCTTGCAGCTGCTCCACCGGGATGTTGACCAGCACACCGTTGAGCGGGCGCGCGCGGCGTTTGCGCAGCAGGCCCAGCAGGGTGTCCCAGGCGCGGCTGTCGATGGCCGGGTCGGGCTGGGTCAGGTAGCGCCCGGCGGTGTCGATCAGCACCGCGTGGTCGGCGAAATACCAGTCGGCGTAACGGGTACCGGAAACGTCTTTGGTCAGGCGTTGCTGGTCACCGCGGTTGAGCGGGAAATCCAGGCCGGAGAAGTCCAGCAGGCTGGTCTTGCCGCTGCTCTGTGGGCCGAGCAGCAGGTACCAGGGCAGCTCGTTGCGCCACTTCTCACTGCGGCCGCGGTACAGGCTGGAGCGCTTGAGGGTGTGCAGGGCCTGCTTGAAACGATTGCGCAGCTCGAGCTGCTCTTCGTTGATCAGGCCCTCGCGGCGCAGGCGCTCCTGGGCGTCGGCGTCGTCTTCCTCGGCCTTCTTGCGGGCGGTGGCCTTCCAGCTGGCGAATACCATGGCCAGGCCCCAGATCAGGAACAACCCGCTGATGCTCAGCAGGCGGCTGGTGGCCGATTCCCAGAACTTGTAATCGTTGACCGCGAGCAGCGGGCCGACAAACCACACCAGCAGCGCCAGGACCAATACCAGACACAGGCTCCATACCCAGGTCTTGCGGAAAAATGCGGCTAACTTGCCGAAAAAACTCTTCATTTCAGATCATCCATGCTTACACCCGCAGACGGGTCGAGTTGCTCGTACGGCTGCAAAATAGTTTCGCGCTGCTCGCCCAGTACCCAGGCGAAACCGCCATACATCACCACCAGGCACACCAGGGTAAACAGTGCCACCAGCCACCACGGCACGATGCGCACCAGGCGCCGGCGGGTGTCTTTCAGGCCCTGCCAGTGCGGTGAAACCTCGCGTGGCACGTCGCCGCGCATCTGGCGGATCTGCCGGTACAGGCTGTCGCGTACCGCTT
>JBIHZW010000061.1:0-16496 GCA_044240245.1 Pseudomonas sp.
AGCATGCCGCGCGGCAGTACGCGGTACTTGCCCTCGAAACCGAGCGACAGGCACAAGTACATCAGCTCGAGCATCGGCAGGTGCTTGACCGGGTTGCGCGACAGGCGCTCGAGCAGCTGGAAGAACTTCTCGCCGCCAAACGTCTCGTTGTGGAACGAGGACAGCAGGCTCATCTGCGACCACTCGCTCTCATTGCCCCAGGGCGTGGTCACCACGGCTTCATCGACCACGGTGCAGAGCACGTAACGGGCGGCCATCACCTGGCTGCTTTCCGCGCCTTCATGCAGGGCGCGGTGCTCGAACAGCTTGATGGCGCTGGACAGACGCTGGTTGAGCGCATGCATGTCTTCGCTGTCGAAGCTGTGCTTGAGGCGCACCACTTCCGAGAGCAGGTTGGCGGCGGCAGCCACCAGCGGGTTGAGGCTGATATTGAAGCTTTCGGCCGGGCGCAGACGCGCGGCGTAGATCATCCGCTCTTCCAGCTGCTCGAATTTTGGCGGCGCGGCGAAGTCGGTCAGCGGACTGTGCGCGGGGGCATCGCCCTTGCGGTTGAGGATGACGGTTTTGTCGTCCTGGCCGTATTCCATTTCCTTGGTAGTCATCGTCAGTTCCTGATCGCCCAGAATTTCATCTCAAGCCCGGAGAACTCGCCGGACACGTGGAAAGCGAAGCCGCCGGAGCGTTCCAGCTGCGCCAGTTCCTCGGAGCCCAGTTCCAGGGCGAAGTAGGTCTTGCCCGAATGGAAGGGGATCTGCCGTGGTGCCACGGGCATGGGTTTGACCTTGATCCCGGGCAGGTGCAGGTTGACCAGTTGGCGAATCTGCTCCACTGGGCCGACCTTGAGGTGCGCTGGCAGGCGCTGGCGCAGTTCTTCCGAGTCGCACTGGGCGCTGGCGGCGAGGACGAAGGTGGAGGTGGCGAGCAGCTTGTGATCGTGCAGCGGCGACACCTGAATGCCGTACTGACGCTGTTGCAGCAGCATCTCGATGGCGTGCTGTTCGAGCACCATCGACAGTACCTGGCGGATCGCATCCATCAGCTTGCGGAAGCTCACGCCCTGGTCGCTGTGCAGATAACGGCCTTCCAGGCGCGGGCGTTTGATCTCGCTGGAGAAGGTCGCCAGCTCGCCGAGCAGGCCGAGCAACTCGCGGTAGATCTGCTCCGGATGCACCTGCTCGATGCCCAGGTAATGGCGCAGCACCGGCTCGAAGCGGTTGATCAGCTGCAGCATCATAAAATCGCCGACTTCGGCACCGCCGACCTTGCCGGTGGCGCGAATACGTTCGGCAAGAATGTCGCCACGGTGGGCGAGCATGCTGATCACTTCCTTGAGGCAGCTCAGCAGATAGCCGGAAGCCTGGAAGTTGACGTAGGTCGGAATAAATTCCGGGTCGATGCTGATCACCCCATCCGGGGTGGTGTCGAGCACGTCGCACAGCTGCAGTTTGACGTAGGCCTGGTCGCTCTGTTGCTCGCCGAGCAGCAGACGGAAATCCGGGCGGCCGCAGCTGACCTGACTCGATGCGCTGTCGCCGGCGTTGGAGTCGGTGACTTCCTCATCGAAGGCGGTGAAGCGCGCCAGCACGTCCTGCTGTTCCGGGCGGCGGCTCTCGATATGGTTGCCGGTGACCAGCGGCAGCGCCAGGTACACCGGGGTGTTGCCGGTGTTTGGCGGCACGTCGAGGGCCAGCGGCTCGCGCTCGGCACCGATATCGAACAGGGTGCCATCTGGCAGGATGCCGCTGGCCTTGCTCACCACCAGCTTGCCCATATTGAGGAACTGACGGTCGATCTCCAGTTCAAAAAAGCCCCAGGCATAGCTGTCGAGCTTCTGCGTGCGGGTTTTCAGCTGGTAGTCGTAGTAACGGTCGTTCTGCTGGAAGTGCTGCGGGCGCAGCAACATGCCTTCCTGCCAGACCACTTTATGCATGGCCATGGCTTATTCCTCTTCCTTATTGGCGTCATCCTGGGCCTTGATGCCCAGGGCATCGAGGGTCAGCACGCTGCTGTTGCGTTCCTGCTCCTGCAGCGGAATCACCACGCGCCAGTTGCTTTCCGGCAGGTCGCGGTAGGCCGCCAGCACACCGACATAACGGCTGCCCGGCTGCACCGAGAGCTTCATCTCGCGTTGCTCGCCCGGGCGCAGTTCCAGCTCTTCGAGCACCACCATATCCGGCGACAAGGCTTCTTTTGGGCGCTGATAGAGCGAGAAGAAATCGGCGGTCTCAAAGGCCACCGGGTGCTTCAGCTCGATCAAACGCAGGACGATCGGCGAAGGGCGGCCGTTGAGGTCCGGGTTGAGCTCATCGCTGCCGTTGAGGGTCAGGTCGAGCTTGGTCATATCTGAATAGGGCGAAAGCGCCGCGCAGCCGGTCAGGCTGAGCAGGGCGGCCAACAGGGCCAGGCAGGTGAAACGGTGCATGGAGATCATCCTTGAACATCGGTGTTGAGGGTGGCGATCAGGCGAACCTGTTCTTCGTAGGTATTGGCGAAGTCGCGGGCGAACAGGCGGTCGCTCCAGTCGTCGTTCTGCTCCAGAGCACTATGCAGACGACGGTAGGCGCGCCAGCGGCTGCCGGCGGTGGCGATCAGCGGCTTGCGGCCTTCGCGCTCGAACCGCAGGCTCAGCTGTTCCGGCGACAGTTGCTCGAACATGCCCTTGACTGCCGCGCGGCTGGCAGCGAGTAGCGCCACCTGGTGCGCTTGCAGATCACGGAAGCTGCGGCTGATGGTCTGCTCGGCGCTCAGTTGCCCGGCCTTGCCGCCACGCAACAGGGCGCTCAGCGCTTCACTGCTGTCGGCGGTGTGCTTGAGCGGGTTGTTGCCAGCGCTTTGCACGGTGGTCAGGGCCAGGCGCAGTTCATTCTTCAGCTCGCTGCGCGTGCGCAGGCTTTGTTGCAGGCTGCCGATGCTTTGTTTGAGCAGCTTGGCGCTGTGGATGGCCAGGGCTTCGCGGGCATCGTCATCGAGGTCATCGATTTTGACCCCAAGGGCCTCGCTGAATTTTTCCCAGAAGGTTGGAGGCAGGCGCACCGGCTCGGGTGCACGCTTGGGCTGCGGCTCTGGCGTTGGCATTACCAGCGCGGGCACCAGCAGGTTTTCTTCATCAATCTGTGCGTAATCACGTTGCTGCGCCTGCACGTTATGCGGGCGCAGAATCGCCGTCAGGTCATCGACCTCGGCGTATACGCGCTCCTGCTGGTCGATGGCGGTCAGCGGGTCGAGATCGAGAAAGGCATCGTCCGGGATAATGCTGCCGGCCGGCTGCGCACGGCCGATATCGCCGGCGAACATGGCCGGGTCCTGAATCAGTCGCGCGCGCAGCTCGAAATCGCCGAAGCAATACACGCTGCCATGCTCGATACGCTGGGCCTCACCCTTGCGCAGGCTGGCGCCGCTATCTTTGAGTTGGATGCCATTGCTGCTGGTGTCGGTCAGGTAGAAGGAGCCATTGCGATAGCTCACCTCGGCATGCCGGCTGGACAGCACACGCTTGCGATCCGGAATCACCCAGTCGCATTCCTCCGCCCGGCCAATAATCCCGCCGGCTTGCTTGAAGGTTTTGGTGGTCAATAGACCTGGCACGAACTGCTGTGCACTGACCACATCGAAGACCAGTTCCATGGTTGTTAACTCCTTGCGGTCAGTTGCCGCGTTTCACTGCTTGCGGTTCGCCCAGGGGGCGGTATTCGTCATCGTTGAACTTGTAATTGCCGCTGCAGGCGGTGAGGCATAGAGCCAGGGCGAGCAGGGCGGTTGGGTAATAACGTTTCAGCATCGGTTGCTCTTCTCTTTTAAGTGCGAAAGGTGGGTAAGCAGATATCAGGCATCGTCTTCGCCGGACCAATACCAAAGCGTCGCGCCCCAGCGGGAACCTTCGAAAGCCGGCATGATTTCGCCCTGCGTGAACGCACGCCGGGAATTGGTTTGGGCCGGAGTAAACCAGTAGCCCGCTTTGGGGCAGGGTTGCCCGGATTCGACGCGGCCAGTCTGCGTAGAGTTAGGCGACGAACTGAAATTACGGGCGTAAGCCACCAGATCTTTGGGGTAGACCATATGGTCGACTTCGCTGTCGTCGATGTCGTAAAGAAAGGCAATGGCAGCTGCTTCGAAGGCCCAGTAGCCGTAATAACTGCCCTCGTCGCCGTCGATATCTAGGTGGGTGTCATGCCAATTGGTTTGCTTGTCTTCAAAAGCGCTATACCACTGATCGCAATAAAGCTTCAGTAATGCGGATGCCTCTTCTTTGGTGGGTGCATAAATAGCTCGAATTAGCGGCGTATAAAGATCGTGATACCACTCATCCAGGTCATTGCGGCCAGGTAAAACTTTGCGTAGTAGATCTTCATACAGCGTGTCTTCACCGGCATAACCGGCGTTGTCTAACAAGGCGACAAAGCGCTGCAGCAAGTCGATCCGATGCAGCAGAATGCAGAGGCTTATAACTTGTACGCACTCTTCGTATTGCCCAGGCCAATCGTCGATCGCGAGTGGAGAGATATTGGTTACTTGCTCGTAGTCGGCGAGGGCACTCTGGTAGCGCTCGAAGTTTAGAATGACCTTTTCGAGCGGTTGGATAAGTGACTCTATTGGTTCTCCAGCGGTGTAGCGGATGATTAGCGCGCTTAACACATCCTGCTTGTATTCGTAGGCTTTAAGCGATGCCTCCTGGCCTGGAGCGTCTTCTTCCAGGTCTTTGTCGTGCCAGAACTCTTCTGACGAGTCATAAAGGGAGACAAGGCTCTTGTAGTAGCTTTCAGTTATGAAAGGTTGTCTTCTGTTCATATCAGGCCTCGATCTTCAGGGACGGCATGCTGCCGTACTTTCTGCTGAGTGAACTCTTACGTTTGTTCACCGCTTTCTTGACGTCCTGCTCGCTGTAGTGGAAAGCGGAATGCTCGCTATGATCGGCGTCAGTTCCACCAGCGAGTCGTACTTGGGCATGGTTCTTTGGGCTGCCAGACGGGTGGTATAGCGGAGCGAAGAACAAGTGCCTGCTGTAAGAGAGGATCACTTCTCGATACAGGTGAGCACCTACTTGTTTTCTCAGGCAGGCAGCGACCCACTCCTTGCTCATCTGCACTTGGACTGCCTTGGGGCTTGGTTCAGCGGTATTAGCGGAGCGCTTATTTGGAGCGTTATTTGCGCTCTTCCCGGATGATTTTCCACTGCTCCGTCCCCCTGGCCGCTTGCTTGGTGCGGACTCGGGGTTGTCTTGTGCAATGGGCTCCAGCAATTCACTTGGATCAGCCAGGCCTGAAACTCCTAACTTGGAGGTGATGCCTGGTTTGCGCGTATTGTTCAGCTTGCGCAGGAACTTTGGAGCGTCCTCATCCTTGCTCGCCTTTGCTTCGACAATGGCGAATTTCTTCCCACCGTTCGTAGCAGGATTGGCCCGCCAAACAGCATCGATACCTGTGCCGTTGGCGCCGTCGGTTAGTTTGTAAAGCACATGGGGCGATTTAGGGCTGCCGCCTTTAGAAAGCTTGCCCATCTTGCTGGCGCTGGGCTTGCCTTCCAGCCACTGGCCTTCGGCTCCCTTGTCGTGGCCATCCCAGTCTTTGCCCCAGCCGAATTTTTCGGCGCAAATGTAGTCGGCGATATGTTCGCCGCTGACGCCTAAACCTTCGTTGGTCAGGCTGGAGAGTGCTTGGGTGCCGAGGTTGGAATTATCGATTTTGTTGGAATGAGTTTGGCTCGCCCCGTCTTTGCCCTCTGCGGCCACTTGCCCATCTTTGGCGGCGGGCTTTTGCCCTTGGCGTGGACCTCTTCCAGCCGATGCCGCCGCGCTATTGCGTTGTATACGCTTCCACTTGGTCAGGCGTTTTTCGACGATCCCGACAAGAGCAGGCATGCTGTCTCGTGAAGTAGAAAGTACCGTCAATACGGCGCTTTGCATCCATGCGGGCAGGCTTTTGAATGCAGATGAGCCTTTTACCCCAGAGATGATTTCGTCCAATTCGGCACGCAGAGCGCCTGCGTTGAATACCTGTGCCAACAGCTCTTCTGGGCTGGTTTTGACGCCACATTCCTGCAGAACAAAGCGCAGCAGGTCAAACAACACAGGTGCAAAGTGTTGAGGATCCCGGTTGACAATACGCAGGCTTTTTTTCAGGCCGTCGCCCGGCCCTGGAATCCAACCGATGATGGCCAATAGCAAGTCAAACTGGGCATCTTCTTTACCCTGAGCCGTCTTCTCGTTGTAGAGATGAATAGACGCCTCAACCGTGTCATAGGCATCAATGGCTTGGCCTAGAAAGGGTACGGCACCGAGCGCAATGCCTTTGGCCAGCTCGGTTAATGCTTCGTTGTATGCCGCCTGCTTTTCTCCAGTGCTCATGCCAGCCTCCCTGCTGCTTGCTCAACCAATTGCTGTAAATCCACTTGACTGGGGTTCAGTCCAAGTTTGCGCAAGTCGTCCTCAATACTTGCATCGGTAACGTCGACGGCCTTGACCGACTTGCGCACGAATGGGCGCGGGTCTTCGCCGTACCACACCTTGGCCGGTCCAGGCGGTACATCTTCTAGCCGGGCAAAACCGTCCGTGTCTAAAACGCCCTCATGAACAGAGCCATCTGCAAATTCGACGCGGTAAGCTGCACCGGGCACGGGCTCCAGGTTTTTGTAGTGCAGGTTCAACTCCAACCAAGTGGTGTTGGCGTTGGCGCTATCGAGCAGATTGCCCGCCTTATCCGCATCCGCAGCGCTCGGAATAACGGGCGGCAGAATCGCGATGCCCGAACCCTTACCCGGCGCACCACCGGAGTTGATCTTGATCGTCGCACCGCTGAGCGTGACGCCGCCCGGATCAAGCTTGAGGAAGCTGCCGCCACCGCTGGCGGTGAGTTCCATGCCGGCGTCGATCACCACTTTGTTGCCGGCGTAGTAGTGGATTTCGTTGCCGGCTTCGACGAACTGGCCGACGCCGACTTTCACGTGCTGTTTCTGCCCAACCGTGAGGTGGTCGTTGCTGCGGGTTTCCACCTTGCGGTCGGCGTGGGTGGTGCGGTGTTCTTCGGCGAGAAACTGGCTGTAGCTGTTGGCTTCGACGGTGTCGTGGCGTTCGTTGCCGATGCGGATTTTCTGGTCGTTCTCGATGTTTTCGTCCCAGTCGCGCTGGGCGTGCAGGTAGATCTGTTCGACGCCTTTCTTGTCCTCGATGCGCAGTTCGTTGTAGCCGCCACCGCCTGGGCTGCTCAGGGTTTTGAACAGGCTGCGGGTCTTGTTCGCCGGCAGGGCGTAGGGCACGACATGGGCGGCGTGGTACAGGCAACCGGTGACCAGTGGCTGATCGGGATCACCTTCGAGGAAGGTCACCAGCACTTCCATGCCGATGCGCGGGATGGCGATAGCGCCGTAGCCATCGCCTGCCCAGCTGGAGGACACGCGCAGCCAGCAGCTGGTGGTGTCATCCGCTTGGCCTTCGCGGTCCCAGTGAAATTGCACTTTGACCCGGCCGTACTGATCGCAGTGGATCTCTTCACCCGTTGGCCCGGTGACCACGGCGGTCTGGCTGCCGAGTACCTTGGGTTTCGGGTGTTTCAGTGGAGGGCGATGCAGCACATCCCAGGGCGTGGCGCTGAAGCGGTTGCGGTAACCCTGCTGGAAGCCGTCGCTGACCTGGGTGTGGCTGGTCACGGATTCTTCCAGCACCTGCGGCTGTTTGCCTTCATGGCTGATTTCCGTCAGCAACCAGAGCTGGTTCCAGTCGCTGCGCGGATGCTCGCTGAGGCTGAGGAAGTGGCCGCTGACCAGCAGCGGCTGATCGCTTTCACCGCTGGCCAGTTCGTAGTCGCTGCGGTGGCGTTCCAGGTTGCGTTTGGCCAGGTGTTTACCGCGCTCGCGCTCGACAAAGCTACCGGGGTAGTCGTAGTCCTCGAGGTCTGGCTGGAACTCGCTGTTGAAGGCCGCTTCCATCAGCAGTTTGGGTTTTTCGAAGTTGTAGTCGCGGCGGGTGACGCGGTTGCTGCGGGTTTCCAGGCGCAGGGCGAAGCGCTTGATCACCGGGTCGTCGGCAACCAGGCCGGAATCCTGCTGGTACGCAGTCGGGGCCAGTTTGGGGAACACCGTCTGGTCATCGCCGAAGACCAGCACATGACCTTGCTCGCTGTGCTGGAAGTGGTAGTGAATGCCTTCCTCCTCGCACAGGCGCTGAATAAAGTGCAGGTCGCTTTCGTCGTACTGCACGCAGTATTCGCGCTCCGGGTAGACGCTGGGGCCGAACTGGAATTTATAGGCATTGCTCTGGATGCCGTGCTCTTCGAGCACCTGGCTGATGATCTTTTCCACGCTCAGGTGCTGGAAGATCCGCTGATTGATGCGGTGCGCCAGATAGGCCAGCTGCGGGCGCAGGGTGACGTGGTAGCGGGTCAGACGCTGCCCGGAGTCGCCCTGGGCGATGCGGTAGATCAGGCCGTGAATGCCGGTCCCGCTAGGGCTAAGGGCGAAGAAGGCCGGCTGATGCAGCAGGCTTTCCAGGTCGAGATCGGGGCGCTCGCTGATCAGCTCCAGCTCGAACACGAACGGCTGGCTGATGGCTTCACGGCCGGTAAATTCGAGCACCTGCAGATCGTGGCTGGCACCTTCGATGCTCAGGCTGAAATGGGTCTGATTGGCGGCGTTGAACATGCTCTTCTCCTTAAGCCTTACACGTCAGCCGGGCTGATATTCAGCCGCTGCATGCGGTACAGCAGGGTGCGGCGCGGCAGGCCCAGTTCGCAGGCGGCGCTGGTCTGGTTGCCACGGTTCTTGCGCAGGCAGTCGAGCAGCAGGCTGCGTTCGACGCGCTCCATGCGCTCACGCAGGTTCATGCCGGGGTCATCGTTGCTGCCGGCCTGGCGCAGGTCGAAGTGTTCCGGCAGCAGCTCGCCGCCTTCGCACAGCAGCACGGCGCGTTCGACCAGGCCTTTCAGCTCGCGCACGTTGCCGGGGAAGGGGTAGCGGGCCAGGTGATCGAGGGTGCTGTCGGCCCATCGGCACTGGTTGCGCTGCAAAAAGGTGCTGGCCTTGTCGGCGAAGTAGCGCGCCAGAGTGAGGATGTCCTGATCGCGCTCACGCAGGGCCGGCAGCTCGATGGGGAACTGCGCCAGGCGATAGAACAGGTCTTCGCGGAAACGGCCTTCTTCCACCAGGTTGCGCAGGTTGTGATGGGTGGCGGCGACGATGCGTACATCGACCTTGTGTGTGGCAGTGGAACCCAGCGGGCGCACTTCGCCTTCCTGCAAGACGCGCAGCAGCTTGGCTTGCAGGCTCAGCGGCATATCACCGATTTCATCGAGGAACAGGGTGCCGCCATTGGCCGCATCGAACAGGCCCTGATGGTCGCGGTCGGCGCCGCTGAAGGCGCCTTTGCGGTAGCCGAACAGTTCGCTTTCCAGCAGGTTTTCCGGCAACGAGGCGCAGTTCTGCACGACAAAGGACTTGCTACGGCGGAAACCACAATCGTGGATGGCGCGGGCCACCAGCTCCTTGCCGGTGCCGGTTTCGCCCGCCAGCAAAACGCTGACTGGGTTGTGCAGCACTTTGCTGATCAGCTGGTAGACGCTGCGCATCGCCGGGCTGTCGCCAATCAGGCCATAGCCGCTGGCGCAGGGCGTGCTGACCACGGCAACCGGCTGCTCGCTGCGTGGCGAACGCAGGCGCTGCAGCAGGTGCACTTGGGCGACAACAAAGCTGCCCAGATGACCGAGTGAGTCGGCAAAGCCCTGCAGCTCCCGCGAGCGCTGGCTGGCAATCAGCAGCAGGCCGGTGACGCCTTTCTGTTCATCCAGCAGCGGTTGGCACAGGAGGCTGCGCCAAGGTTGTGGCGCCTCTGGGAGGAAGCCGGTCTGGTGCAGGCTGCTGTCCAGTTCATTGAGGCTAAGCGTCTGGTTCTGGCACAGGCAGTACTGCAGCAGCTGTTCGCCGTCGTAGTCGCTGGACAGGCTGGCATCCGCGCGCGGCTGCAGCAGGCCGTCCTGCCATTCGGCGGACAGGGTCAGACGTGTGTGGGTGTCGTCGAGCAGGTACAGCTGGCTCAGTTCGCTGCCCGACAGCTGCGCAGCACTTTCCACCAGGCCGCCGAGCAGAGCGTCACTGTTGGCCGCGCGCGCCAGCGTGGCGAAGCGTTGCAACAGCGCTTCGGCATAGCGCAGTGGCTGCGGCACCTGGCTGAACATCAGCGACACGTTAAGCGAACTCACAGACCACCGTCCCTTCGCCGTCCAGGGTGGCGTGTACGCGTTGCAGGCTTTCGCCGCTGGCCATGGCGTCGAGCAGGCGGTCGACCACCAGCGGTTGCAGGTGCTGGTCGATCAGGTGGTCGATCAGGCGCGCGCCGCTGTCGCTGTGGCTGCAACGTTCGGCGAGATTTTCCAGCAGCGCCGGGCAATGGCTGAACTGCAGCTGACGGCGCTGCAGGCGCTCGCCGAAGCGCGCGAGTTTGAGGCCGACCAGCTCGTTGAGTACCTCGCCATTGATCGGGTAGTACGGCACCACGCGCATGCGGCCGAGCAGCGCCGGCTTGAAGTGCTGAGTCAGGGTTGGGCGAATCGCCTGCTCCAGGTCTTCGGCATCCGGGCGCTGGCCGCCCTGGCAGAGGCTGGCGATGCGCTCGCTGGCCAGGTTGCTGGTCATCAGGATCAGGCAGTTGCGGAAGTTGATCTCGCGCCCTTCGCCGTCGTTGGCCACGCCCTTGTCGAAGATCTGATAGAAGACATTCATAACGTCCGGGTCGGCTTTTTCCACTTCATCGAGCAGCACCACCGAGTAGGGCTTCTGCCGCACGGCTTCGGTGAGCATGCCGCCTTCGCCATAGCCGACGTAGCCGGGCGGTGCGCCGATCAGGCGGGAAACCGTGTGTTTCTCCTGGAATTCGGACATGTTGATGGTGGTGAGAAAACGCTCGCCGCCATACAGCAGATCCGCCAAGGCCAGCGCGGTTTCGGTTTTACCGACGCCGCTGGGGCCGACCAGCAGGAATACGCCGACCGGCGCATCGGCGCGATTAAGCCCGGCAGCGGTGGCGCGCATCGAGCGGTCCAGCGCGGCGATGGCTTGCTCCTGACCGCGCACACGCTGGCGCAGGTCGCTGGCGAAGGTCAGCACCTTGCTGTTGTGTTCGCGGGCCAGCTGGCTCAGCGGTACGCCGGTCCAGTGGCTGATCACTTCGGCCACCAGGCGCGGGCAGACTTCGAAACTGACCAGGTGCTCATTCACCTGGGCGCTGGCCAGCTCGGCTTGCACGGCGCGCAGTTCGCCTTCCAGTTGCTCCAGCTGCAAGGCCTGGCCGTCACTGTCTTCGGCTTCAGTAGGGTTTTGGCGCAGGCTGGCGCACTGCTTGCGCAATTCCAGCAGACGTTCGGCCAGCTCACGCTGCACTGCCCAACGGGTTTCGATCTGCTCCAGTTCGGCGCGGGCCTGGCTCAGACGTGCTTCGAGTTGTTCGAGGATTTCGCTGTCGATCTTCAGGCCGGCTTCCATATCGCGGCCCATGGCCTCGCTCTGCCGTTCGCCTTCGGCGATCTCGCCGCGCAAGCGCTCCAGCGCTTCCGGGGCGGCGGCCAGGCTGATGCGCACGCGGGCGCAGGCGGTGTCGAGTACATCGACGGCTTTGTCCGGCAGCTGGCGGCCAGCCAGGTAGCGCGCGGACAGCTCGGCGGCGGCGACCACGGCGTCGTCACGCAGGTAGATGCCGTGGCTCTTTTCATACACCGGCGCCAGGCCACGGAGGATGGTCACAGCTTCATCGACTGTTGGCTCATGCAGCTGCACCAGCTGGAAGCGGCGGGCCAGGGCCGGGTCCTTCTCGAAGTACTTCTTGTATTCGCTCCAGGTGGTGGCGGCGATGGTGCGCAGCTCGCCACGCGCCAGGGCGGGCTTGAGCAGGTTGGCCGCGTCGCCGCTGCCGGCCTGACCGCCGGCACCGATCAGGGTGTGGGCTTCGTCGATAAACAGGATGATTGGCTTGGGCGAGCCTTTAACCTCATCAATCACGCCCTGCAGGCGACGTTCGAATTCGCCTTTGACGCTGGCGCCGGCTTGCAGCAGGCCGAGGTCCAGGCACAGCAGTTCGACACCCTTGAGTGCTGCCGGCACTTCACCGGCGGCGATACGCAGGGCCAGGCCCTCGACGATGGCGGTCTTGCCGACACCGGCTTCGCCGACCACGATCGGGTTGCTTTTGCGGCGGCGGGCGAGAATGTCGATCATCTGGCGGATCGCGCCGTCGCGGCACAGCACCGGGTCGAGCTTGCCGTCACGCGCCTGCTGAGTGAAGTTGTGGGTAAAGCGCGAGAGGTTCGATTCGCCACCGGCGGCGGGTTTGCCTGCGGCGGTTTGCGGCTGCTGGGCCAGGGCGAATTCGCGCAGGCGCTCGGCATTTAGCTTGGCCAGCAATGGCTGGTAATGGCTGCCGGCATAGCGCATCGGATTGCGCAGCAGGGCGAGGATCAGCGCGGCTTCATCAACCTGGCTCTGGCCGAGCTCCAGGCTGGCGACCAGCAGAGCGTCCTGCAGCCATTGCACCAGTTCGGTGGCAAATACCGGGTTGCGCGATTCACTGTGTTCGCCGCGCGGTTGCAGGGCGCGGGCCAGCTCGCCGGCGTCCACTTCGGCATCCTGCAGGGCGCGTGGCAGCAAGCCTTCTGGACGCTCGAGCAGGCCGAGCAAGAGGTCTTCCACGAGAATCTTGCTGCCGCCGCGGACCACGCAGCGCTCGGCGGCGCATTCCAGGTCATGTTTGCTGGCAGCGTCGAGGGCTTGCACCAGTTGCTGTAAATCGACGTTGATCATTTCATCAATCCTTAATGAGCTTTGCTGCCGAGGGTGACCACGCCGTCGGCGTTGTCGCGCCCCAGCCAAGTGGTCCAGCCCAGCAGGCAGGGGTTGTCCGCGCCGAGGCGCAATTCGCGTATTTCGTCCTGGCGCAGTTCCAGGCGGATGTCGTAATCCAGCGGGTCGCGCAGGGTGAAGCGCACCAGCGCGCAGAGCGGTTGGTAGCCGCTGCCGATGGGCAGAAATTCATGGAAGCGGTCCCAGTTCAGCTGGCGTACGTGGATGCGGAACTTGCCACCGCGGTCACGCACGAACTCGCCGAGCACCAGGCTCTCGCCCAGTTGGCTGTTGGCCAGGCCCAGGCGGTTTCGCTGCTCGCCGAGGATTTCCACCTGACGCTCCAGGCACTGCTCGATATGCAGGTCGGCGTGCTTGAAGTAGTAGCGCAGCACCGACTCGATCAGCGCCGCCGAGTGGGCGCGCAGGCTGAGCAGGCCGAGGTAGGGCAGCAGGCGCTTCCAGTTCAGCTCGGAGGCGCTGCGAATGGTTTCGCCGCCCAGGCCGATCAGGGCAAACAGGTGCGCGGAGAAGGGGTCGACCGCACCGCTCTGGAAGCGCGTGTGGTAGCGGTATTTCTGCCAGGTTGGTAGCAACAAACGCTGCAGGCGGTTGTTGAACAGGTCGAGGAACGCGCGGGTCGGGTTGCCGTCTTCACTGTCACCCAGCGCCTGTTCACCGTAGAACGCCGGCAGCGGCGAGCCGGCGCCGAATAGGCTGACCAGGTTGATGCGCAGGCGTGCGCGCAGCTCGCCGTGCTCTTCAAAGAATTGCACGCGATCGATGTCGCTACCGGGGAACCCCATGCTCGGGTTGGCCTGCAGTTCCAGCCGCTGATACAGCGCCTCCTCATCCAGTTCAGGATGGGCGGCGTGCAAGCGTTCCAGCACCAGCTGCACACCCTGAAACAGGCTGTACTCGCGGATGCCCCGGCTAAGTCGGTTTAGAGCAGGGGCTGTAGCCCCATGCGCGGCGTCCATTGGTACACCTCTCCCTGTGTGCTCTGTACGCGCAGCTCGTGGTACGAGTTCAAGCTGGCATACAGGGCGAAAAATTCATTGAGTACGGTGGCGAAGAGGAACAGGTCGCCCTCGCCCACATAACCCTCGGGGTTGATCGTCAATTGCGTGCGTACGCCGCGCACCGGCAGGCCGCGATGCAAGCGGTCGACGTGCTGGTGGCTGATGCTTTTCAGACCGTCGAGCAGACGTTTGCTGACCTTCTCCGCGTGCTGGTCGTAGTAGCGCGGCAGGTCGTAGGTTTCGAGGATTACCTTGAGTGCGTCGACGTTGGCCAGCGACAGATAGTTCAGCGACATATTGCTGATCAGCTTCCAGAGAAAGTCGCGGTGCAGCGGTGGCGCGTAGCTCGGCGTAACCGCGCTGATATTGCGGAAGGTGAGGAACTCCGGAGTGTCCTCGCAGGGCATGCAGATATCACCGAGGCCCAGCTGACGTGGCAGATTCTGATTGGTGCAGGTCAGCTCGATGGACAGTGTTTCGTGTTGGTCGAGGTTGCGCAGGCCGAAGCTCAGGTAGGTCTCCAGGCCGTCGCCGAGCAGCGAAGGTTGCTGGCGCACGCTGTAGTGCGGACGCGCCAGGGGCACATCGAAGCTGGCGTCGTGCTCGAAGGATTCGAACGGCACGTACTCTTCGTAACCCTTGCCGCCGGGCTTCCAGCCGGTGACGCGATCCACCGAGAACACCCCGCAGTGCTCGGAGTCGAGCTCCGAGGGCAGCAGCAGGTATTGATCCTGCTTGCCGTCCAGGCGAATCGGGATGGCGTCATGGGCGAACAGGTTGACCACTGGCGTGCAATACAGCCGCACGTTATCTAGGGTCGGGCGGATACGTTGCACGCCGGCTTTGTGGATATCGAAACGCAGCTCGATGCCGCGCGCCTGCTTGAGCACGTCTTCGGGCACGCGCTTGAGCACATCCAGGCCGAGCAGATCGACGAACAGGAACTTGTCCTGGAAGGCGAAGTATTCCTGCAGGTAGCGGTACCCGCGGAAGGTGTTCAGCGGGTAGGGGATCAGCGCCTGATCTTCGGCAAAACCCACTGGCTGAACATTGCTGGCCGGCAGCTGCAGCGGAAGCAATGGGCGATCATCAGCGCCCTGCAGCGGTTTGCCGGCGGCATTCAGCAGTACCAGCTGCACGCCGCCCAGGTGACGCAGCAGGCTCAGGTACAGCAGCTGACTGATATAGCGCTCACCGGACAGGTGCAGGCGCAACTGCTTGAGGTTGAGATCACCCAGATGACCATCGGCACTCATCGCCAGGCGCAGGCTGAGCAGCGCACCGTCGCCCTTTACCGAGTAATCCAGGCCATTCAGCGCCAGTGGCAGCACCTCGGTAGCAAAGGCGGTGCGGAAACGGCAGGTCACGCCCTGGATCGGCTTGGATTCCACCGGCGTATGCCGTGGCACCAGCAAGGCACCGCCCGGACGCTTGAGCGGGTCGAACTGCAACATGCTGAATGCCGGCAGCGGACGCATATAGTTCGGCCACAGCAGGTGCATCAGCGAGTGAGTCAGCTCCGGCAGTTCGTCATCGAGCTTCTGCCGCAGACGCCCGGTCAGAAAAGCGAAACCCTCCAGCAGTCGCTCGACATCCGGGTCGCGCCCGCTCTGCCCAAGAAACGGCGCCAACGCCGGGCTGCGCTCGGCAAAACGCTTGCCGAGTTGGCGCAGGGCGGTGAGTTCGCTCTGGTAGTAGTGGTTAAAAGACATCTCAGCGGTTCATCCTTGTGGCTGTATCAGGTCAACCGCCAATCAGCACGGTGCCGGAGCCGGCGATCACCGGATTGCCATGGCTACCCACGGTGCCGAGCACGGTGGCCGGTTTGCCGTTGATCAGCACGGTGGGGATTACCGCGCTGGCCAGGGCGCTGCCGCAGCCGGTGGGGTCGCCCATGCGAGCGGCGGGCAGGCTGTCGAACAGCACGTCGGGGGAGCCGGCGACAATCGGATTGGTGCCGTGGCCGGGAATCGGGCAGGCGGTGGGATCGCTGACGCGGGCTGCGGGTTTACCGGACATGGGCTCTCCTTAATTGACCTTGACCTGTCCGCTGCCGTCCAGGCGCGCGGAGAAACTGACTTGGCGTTTTAAGCCGTCCACTTCCAGCAGGCCTTCGATGGCAAAGGCCAGGCTCAGCGGGTTGTTGTCGCGGGGCAGGGAAATTACCCGCACTTCGCTTAAACGCGGTTCGTACGCTTCGATAAAGCGTTCGATGGCGATACGCGCCTGCTGCAGCGAATCGTGCAGCGACAGGCGCATATCGTTGAGATCGGGCAACCCGTAGTCGGGCAGCGTTTGCACGCTGCCCGCCCGGGTGCTGAGCATTTTCGCCAGGTGGGTAGCCACCGACGCCATGGCGGCGACCTCGCGGCTCCAGCCAGCGCGCTGGCTGGCTTCACCGCCGAGGCGTTCGAATAGGCTTCCGTACCCGGCCATAAGGATGCTTATTCCTTGTCCAGCTTGCCGACGAGCGACAGGGTGAAATCGGCACCCATGTACTTGAAGTGCGGGCGCACGTTGAGACTGACGCGGTACCAGCCCGGCTCACCATCAACATCACTGACGATCACCTGAGCGGCGCGCAGCGGACGACGGCTACGCACTTCGGAGCTCGGGTTTTCCTGGTCGGCAACGAACTGGCGGATCCACTTGTTGAGTTCCAGC
>JBIHZW010000329.1:0-3811 GCA_044240245.1 Pseudomonas sp.
ACCTCAGTGAGGAAATCCAGGCACTCAGTGGCTACCCGGCCAACGACTTTATCAACAACCGCGTACGCAGCTTCTCCAGCGTGGTGCACCCCGACGACTTGCCGATCACCTACCGCGCGGTAGCGGCGATTGAGCGTCAGGAGTCCTTCGAGCTGACCTATCGCCTGCTGCACGCCGACGGCCATAGCGTCTGGGTGCGCGAGAAGGGCCGCGGCGAATACGACAGCCACGGCAACCTGCAATGGATTTCCGGGTTTATCTGGGACATCAGCGACCGCAAAGCCGTGGAAGACCAGCTGCGCCTCAGCCAGCAGCGTTTCAGCAGCGCCTTCAGCACCGCGCCCCAGGGCATGGCGCTGGTCTCGCTGCAAGGACAGTGGCTAGAGGTCAATGAAGTGCTTTGCGAGATGCTCGGCTACAGCCGCGAGCAGTTGCTGCGCAGTGACTTCCAGCAGATCACCCACCCCGATGATCTGGATGCCGATCTGCAGCATATCGAAGAGCTGCTGGCCGGCGAGATCAGCACCTACCAGATGGAAAAACGCTACCTGGATAGCCAGGGGCGGATCATCTGGGTGCTGATGAGCGTGTCGCTGGTGCGTGACAGCGACGATGCGCCGGTGCACTTCGTGGTGCAGATTCAGGACTTCAACGAGCGTATTGCCGCCGAGATGGCCATCCGCGAGCGCGAGGATTACCTGCGCACCCTGCTCGACAACGTGCTCGATGCAATTATCACCATCGACCAGCAGGGCTATATCGAGACCTTCAACCACGCCGCCGAACGCATCTTCGGCTACAGCCACCTGGAGGCCTCCGGGCACCGGGTGACGCTGCTGATGCCCGAGCCGCAACGCTCAATGCGCGCGCGCTACCTCAGCTATTACCTGAAAACCGGCATCAGTCAGGTACTCGGCAAGGAAATCGAGCTGACCGCCATGCGCAGCAATGGCGAGAACTTTACCGTCGAGCTGGCCATCTCGCAGATCAGCCACCAGGGCGAACGGCGCTTTATCGCGGTAATCCGCGATATCGAGGAGCGCAAACGCATCGAGCGGATGAAGAACGAATTCGTCTCCACCGTCAGCCACGAGCTGCGCACCCCGCTCACCGCGATTGCCGGCTCCCTCGGCCTGGTCAATGGCGGCGCCCTCGGCGCGGTGCCGGCGAGCATGCAGCAAATGCTGCAGATCGCTCAGGACAACAGCCAGCGCCTCAACCTGCTGATCAACGACCTGCTCGACATGGACAAACTGGTGGCCGGCAAGATGCTCTTCGAGCTGCACGACCAAGCGCTGCAACCGCTGCTGGAACAGGCCATCGAAGAAAACCAGCCGTACGCCAGCCATTACCAGGTACACCTGCAGCTACAAGGCCCGGCCACCCAGGCCCGCGTGCGCGTCGACAGGCTGCGCCTGGCCCAGGTGCTGGCCAACCTGCTGTCAAATGCGGCGAAGTTCTCGCCTCAGGGTCAGAGCGTGGAGATCAGCCTGCAGCAGCTGGGCGAGCGTATTCGCGTCAGCGTGCGCGACCATGGCCCCGGCGTGCCGGAAAATTTCCAGGCGCGGATTTTCAGCAAATTCTCCCAGGCCGACGCCACCGACACCCGGCAGAAAGGCGGTACCGGCCTGGGTCTGGCGATCAGCAAGGAAATCATCGAACGCATGGGCGGGCAGATCGGTTTTGACTCAAGCCCCGGCCACGGCGCGACTTTCTGGTTCGAACTGTCTACCCTGCCCCTAGAGGCGACGCCCGAATCGCCCGCCAGTCCCGAGGAAAATCGGCATGCCTGAGTTGCAACGCATCTTGCACGTGGAAGACGATCCATCGATCCAGGCCGTGGCCAAGCTGGCTCTGGAAGCGGTCGGCGGCTTTCAGGTGCTCAGCTGCTCCAGCGGGCAGTCCGCTCTGGATCAACTGCAGGGCTTTGCCCCGGACTTTATCCTGCTGGATGTGATGATGCCGGATATGGACGGCCCGCAAACCCTGGCGCACATTGCCCGGCTGATCGACATCAACCAGGTGCCGGTGGCCTTTATGACCGCCAAGGTACAACCGGCGGAAATCGCCCATTACCGCAGCCTCGGCGCCCGCGATGTAATCATCAAACCCTTCGACCCAATGCAGCTGGCCGCGCAGGTGCGCAAGATCTGGAGCCTGGCCCATGAGTAAAGGCAAGAGCGCCGCCGATGAGCTGCAGCAACACCTGCAGCAGTTGAGCAATGCCTTCGCCCTGCGCCTGCAGGTGGAGCTACCTGCGCTCGCGCAGAACGCCGAACGCCTGCTGCACGCCGCCGACCCGCAGGAGCAGCTGCAGCATCTGCAGAGCCTGCGCGACCAGCTACACAAGCTGGCTGGCGCCGCCGGCACTTTCGGCTTCAGCAGCCTCGGCCAACGCGCCCGCGAACTGGAGCAGGAAGCCGATCAGTGGCTGGAAACCCTGCAAAAGGAACAACAGAGCCTGCAGGACTTCAGTCGCAGCCTGCAGCAACTGGCGCGCCAGCAGTTCCACGCCGAACGCAGCCAAGAGCCCGCCACCCGCGCGGTCAAGCCGCCACGGCCAAACAGCAGCGCGCGGCGCATCTATATCCTCGAAGACCAGCACTCGATTGGCGAAAACATGCGCCTGACGCTGAACAACTTCGGCTACCACGCCGAACACTTCAGCCATATCGCCGACCTCGACCACGCACTGCAGCAGCAACTGCCCGATGCACTGATCGTCGACGTCAACCTGCCCGACGAAAGCCTCACCGGCCTGGAATATGCCGCCAGCCTGCAGCAACGCCTGGACGAGCCGCTGCCGCTGCTGGTGATCACCACCCAGGACGATTTCGCCACCTACCTGGAAGCGGTGCGCGTCGGCGCCATGGGCTTTTTCACCAAGCCAGTGGACATTCCGCAGCTGGAAAACCGCCTGGAGCGCTGCTTCGCCCAGCAGCAGGGCGAGCCATACCGGGTGCTGATCATCGATGACGACCGCGAACTGGCCAGCCGTTTCAGCCTGATTCTGCGCGGCGCCAATATGCTGGTGGAAATGCTCCACGAGCCGGCGGAAATCTTCGCCCGCATGCGCAGCTTCAACCCCGAAGTGGTGCTGCTGGACGTGAGCATGCCCGACTGCACCGGCCCGGAACTGGCGCAGATCATCCGCATGAACGACGACTGGCTGCGCGTGCCTATCGTCTACCTGTCGGCGGAAACCGATATCAACCGGCAGATGAACGCGCTGATCAAGGCCGGCGATGATTTCGTCACCAAACCGATTTCCGACAACGCCCTGGTCGCCGCCGTGTTCTCCCGCGCCCAGCGCGCGCGTCTGCTGAGCAACGCGCTGTCGCGCGACAGCCTCACCGGCCTGCTCAAACACGCAGATATCAAGGAACAGGCGGCGGTCGAACTGGAACGCGCGCTGCGCAGCGGCAAACCGGCCAGCGTGGCCATGCTGGATATCGACTTTTTCAAGAAGGTCAACGACAGCTACGGCCATGCCGCCGGTGACAATGTTATTCGCGCCCTGGCCAACCTGCTGCGCCAACGCCTGCGACGCATCGACAGCCTGGGCCGCTATGGCGGTGAAGAGTTCCTGGTGGTGCTGCCAGACTGCCCCGCGGATCAGGCGCTGCGAATTCTCGATGAGATTCGCCAGCGCTTTGCCGAACTGCACTTTATTGCCGGCGGCCAACAGTTCTCGGTAACCCTGAGCGCCGGCATTTCCTCCACTGAAGACGCCCCAGCGAGTGCCGACGACCTGCTGGATAAGGCCGACCGCGCGCTCTACGCCGCCAAACACAACGGGCGCAACCAGGTG
>JBIHZW010000330.1:0-3789 GCA_044240245.1 Pseudomonas sp.
CGAGCGCCAACCTGCCGGCACTGGATTTGCCAGTGCCGAGCCTGAGCAGCGGCATTGCCGTGAATAGCGCGCCGACGCCTAGTTTGACTGGTCTGGCGGCAGGCGCTTCGGCGCCAAGCGCACCGGCCCCCAGCGATGCTGGTGGTCAGCCGGGCGGCCCGGAAAGTGAAGTGATGCCGCTCAACGATGTCAGCCCGGATTACCCGCGCTACGCCTTGCAGCGCGGCATCGAAGGACACGTGAAACTGGCGTTCACCATCAACCGCGCAGGTGCGGTAGAAAACGTGCGCGTAATTGAAGCCAGCCCGCAAAACGTGTTCGAACGCGAAGCCCGCCGCGCCGCTGTGCGCTGGCGTTTTGCGCCGCGTACCGAGGGCGGCCTGGCGGTAGCCCGTGAAGCGGTGAAAACCCTGTACTTCCGCCTGGAAGGAGCTCGCTGATATGTATCGTCTACTGTTGCTGATCGCGCTGTGTAGCGCTGGTGCCGCGCAGGCGGCTGGGCAGAGTGTTGATCCCGGCGTGTTTCGCGCGCTGGATACGGCGCAGACCGCACAGAAGAAAGGCGACTACGCGGCCGCGCGGCGCGCTCTGGATGCCGCCAAGGGCACGCCGGGTAGCCTGGAAGAGGCGCTGCTGTGGCGCAGCCGCGGTTATCTGGCCTGGGCCGAAGGGCAGAATGCCCAGGCCATCGAGCTGCTGGAAAAGGTACTGAAGAGCGGCAAGCTGGACGCCGAGCTGCAGGCCGCTGAAGAGCTGAACCTGGCCCGCCTGAACCTGGTCGAGCGCCGCTACGCCCAGGTGGTGACCCTGCTGGCGCCGGGGCAGGCCAACGCCAATGAAGAGGTGCTGCAGATGCTGGTGCAGGCCTATCAGGGCCTCGGTCAGCCGGCCAAGCCGCTGCCGTTGGCCGAGCGTTATGTGCAGGCTAATCCGCAGGCCGCCGATAGCTGGTTGCAGTTTCTCGTCGCAATGAACGCTGATCTGAAGAAGTACGCCGCCGCCGAGCGCTGGCAGCGCCAGTTGCTCGCACGCCAGCCGAATAACGCCCAGGGCTGGCGTCAGCTGGCTGCCTTGCAGCAGCTGAGCGGCAGCCATGACAAGTCGCTGGCAACCTTGCGCGCGGCGTACCAGAAGGGTCTGCGCTTCAATGAAAGCGAACTGGACAACCTGGTGTTGCTGGCCGGGGCTGCCGATCAACCCTGGCAAGGCGCCAAACTGCTCGCCGGGATGCTCGACCAAGGCCTGTTGCCGCGCACCGCTGCTCGTGATGAGCGCCTGGGGCTGCTCTGGTGGCAAGCGCGTGAACGCAGCAAGTCAGCGTTGATCTTCCGTGAACTGGCGCAGCGCTCGGGCAGTGCCAAGCACTGGCTGCACCTGGCCCAGCTGGAGCTGGAACAGGCGCGCTGGCAGGCCGGGCTCGACGCCCTGGCCAAGGCCGAACGTGCTGGCGCCGAACGCAGCAAAGTGCGCGCCTGGCGCCAGTGGGCGGAAAGCGAGTTGAGCTACCAGCGTGAAAAACACGTGGCCAGCGCCGGCTAGTCGACTGCCGGTTTGTAGCGCCCAATAAAAAAGCCAGACCTAGGTCTGGCTTTTTTCTGCCTGGTTGCTGCGCTGTGTCTTAGCTATCCGGCAGCTCATAGGCATAAATCTTTTCCGCCTCCATCTGATAACCGGCTTCGGCCAGTTCGCTGCTGGTCTGCTCGACCTTAAGCGGGCCCTCGATCCAGAACGGCTGATACAGCGCATCGAGCAGCACACCCAGCTCGCTGGTGACGTGGACGATCTGATTCGATGGCGGTGGCGGCACGTGGATGCACGCGCCGAAGTACGGCACCAGCAGGAACTCGGTCACCCGGCCTTCATCGGTGACATCCAGCGGCACGATATAGCCCGGCAGTTTTACCGATTGGCCATCCAGCGCCTGCACCACCGGCGCGGCGGGCGACTGCTGCATGGCTGCCGGGCCGGATTCGGCGAGGGCGTCGGCCAGCTGCGAGAGGTCGTGGATCGGTGCCGGTTCAACGACTTGCGGCGGCGCATCGGCCGGGACCATTTCCGACCAAGTCAGCTCGCGCACCTCGGCAGCCGCCAGGGGCAGGGCCAGGGTGAGCAGCAGGGTGGCGAGCAGGGAACGGTGCATGCAAGAGCCTCATAAACGGATCGATAAGCCATCGGCCAGGGATTGGCGGTACGCGCGCCAGGCCGGTACACAGCCCATCAACAGGGCGGCGCTCAGAATAGCGCCGAGCAGCGTCCACTCATAGCGGGTCGGCAGATTCAGTGGCAGGTACAGGCCGTAATTCGCCTGCACATAGCCCTGCGCTCCGGCGATGCCCAGGTACAGCAACAGCAAACCGAGCAGTACGCCGGCAAGGGCCAGGGCAAAGGCCTCGACGATCAGCAGGCTGGCGATATGCCAGGGCCGTGCGCCGACCGAGCGCAGAATCGCCATTTCCCGGCGGCGTTCGTTCAGGCTGGTGAGAATCGCCGTAAGCATGCCGATCAGCCCGGTCAGCACGACAAACAGCGAGACCACAAACAGTGCCTTCTCGGCGGTGCCCATCAGGCTCCACAGCTCCTGCAGGGCAACGCCGGGGAGAATTGCCAGCAGCGGCTCGCCGCGAAATTCGTTGATCTCCCGTTGCAGGCTAAAGGTGGCGATCTTGCTGTTCAGGCCTAGCAGAAAGGCGGTGATCTGCTTGGGTTGCAGCTCCATGGCCCGCGCCTGCTCGGTGCTGACCTTGGCTGCGCCACGCGCCGGCATGCCGTTCTGCCAGTCGACGTGCAGGGCCTCCATTCCGGCCAGGGAAATATGCAGGGTGCGGTCCACCGGGGTGCCGGTGCGTTTGAGTATGCCGACCACCTTGAACGGTTTGTCGTCATGTTTGACCAGGCTGATGGTGGCCACGCCATGAGCCAGTACCAGCTCCTGATCGAGCTGGTAGTTGAGCGCTTGAGCCACTTCCGCACCGAGCACCACTTCGAACGGGTCATCGGCAAAGGCGCGGCCGCTGCTCAGCTGCAGTTGTTGGGTGCGGGCATAGCGATAGTGTTCGAAATACGCCGGGCTGGTGCCCATCACCCGGTAGCCGCGGTGCGAGTCACCGAGGGAAATCGGGATGGCCCATTTGACCTGACGATGCTTGGCAAACTGCTCGAAGCTTTCCCAGCGAATATTGTTGGTGGCATTGCCGATGCGGAATACCGAATACAGCAGCAGGTTCACGCTGCCCGAGCGCGCGCCGACGATCAGGTCGGTGCCGCTGATGGTGTTGGCAAAGCTGGCGCGGGCTTCGGTACGCACCCGCTCGACCGCGAGCAACAAACACACCGAGAGGGCGATGGCGAACACTGTCAGCCACGCAGTAAAGCGGCGGTTGCCCAGGCTGGCCAGGGCGAGACGCAGTAGATACATCGTTAAATCTCCGCCAGGCGGGTGGCTTTGTTCAGCTCGACGAGCGACAGGTTGCGGTCGAACAGCCGCGCCAGGCTCTGGTCGTGGCTGACAAACAGCAGGCTGGAGCCAGCCTCGCGGCACTCGGCGAACAGCAGCTCGAGAAAGGCTTCGCGGGCATCAGCATCCAGCGCCGAGGTGGGTTCGTCGGCGATCACCAGTTCCGGCTGACCGATCAGCGCACGGGCAGCGGCCACGCGCTGCTGCTGGCCGATCGACAGGTCACCGGCGCGGCGCGCTAGCAATTCCGGCTGGTGCAAGCCGAGGTGGGCGAGCAGGGCGTTGGTGGCCTTGGTTACGCTGCCATGGCGTTGCACCGCGCGGCTGGCACGCAG
>JBIHZW010000332.1:0-3771 GCA_044240245.1 Pseudomonas sp.
CTGATGTCCGGCCCGCCCGGGGTGACATAGGGCGTACGGACAACCTTGGCCGCGTAGATCAGGGCCGGCAGGTTCTTCGGTTTGACGGTGTTCTGGTAGACCGTACAGCTCTGGAAGAACTGCGTGCCCAGCTCGAAGGTGTAAGCGGCAACGCCCAGCTCGCCATAGCTGACCCCATCACTGGTGCCGTCGGTCGGGTAGAGCCCGATGGACTGCTGCGGCGCGTAGCCATTGAACAGGGCGAACTTGCGCCCCAGGGTCTGCAGGGCGGTGCCATTCGGCGCGGCCTGGCTGGTATCGCCCCACGGCCACAGCACCAGTTCGCTGTAACTGTGGATATCCAGGTGGATGCCGCTGGTATCGCTTGGCGCCGCATCATTCTTGCCGGGCCCGCGACGATCCGGCCAGAGGCTGCGCACATAAGCTTCCAGGGTCTGGATTTCCGGCTCGGAGCCGGCGCTTGGGCCGCGGTAGGTGTCATTGCAGGCACTGCCGCTGGAGCCTTGGCCGTTGGTGCTGTTCCAGCCGAAGGTGAAGTTGCGGTTGAGGTCGGCGCCGCGGCTGTTGCTGTTCGCGCCGCAATAGTTCTGGTTGGCATTCTTGCGCCAGGACAGCCCGGTTTCGGCTTTCTTGCGGCCGTCCGGGTTGGTTTGCAGCATCAGATGGACCTCGTGGTGATCGAGAATCCAGGTGGCGTCGGCATCGGTGCCGTAGCCGTTGACCAGCCAGCGGGCGAAATCCAGCACCAGCGGCGCGGTGGTGTACTCGCGGGCATGGATGGCGCTGTTGATAAACAGCTTGGGCTTATTGCCGGTAATGGCTTTGTTGGTCAGCTTGAGCACGCCAATGTCGTGCCCGCCCTGGCCGTTGAGCTTTTCCCAGGACTGGCCAACCAGCAGCCATTCGGCGATACCGGGAAACTGGCTGGCCATGCCGCTGGCCACGCTGTAGGTGCTTTCCAGGGTTTCATAGCAGGCGTAGCCGGGGATGCTGGCCAGGCTTGCGTCGCTCATCGCCGTGGCGCTTTTCAGGCTGCGCTGTTGCAGGCGGTTCTGAATCAGCGTGAGGACTTCATTGCGCTTGGCAATAAACTCGTTGGCGGTTTCGAAGGTAAAGCCGAAGGCCGCAAGTTTCTCCTGCTCTTCCTCGGTCAGCTCCATGATCAGGTAGCCCTGCTCATAGTGCGATTCAAGCAATTGACCGTGGAAGCTGATGGCCGCTTTGCGGGCAATGTCTTCGTTGGGGAAAAACGCCTTGTACACCTGGTTGGCGGCTTTTTCCTGCTCCAGCAGCATAAAGTCTTCTTGGGGGTTGGCCTGTGCCTGAACCGTGTTGAGCATGCAAAGCGCGGTGATGCTGGCACTGATGGCGAGGGTTAACTTCCGCTTTCTCATTCTTGAGATTCCTATCCTTCACTTATTGTTTATCCGTCCCCGATAAGGAACGGTGTGTTTTTTGCCCTCTTGTGGAGGGCGAGGGATGTTTGGCAGTGGAAGCTCTTGATGCCGAATGCGTTGGCGCTACTGCATGCCGCTGAACATCTTGTTATGAGAGGCAGGCCGATCTGGTACAAGAGTGCAAAGGAACTTAGAAGGCACTTTAAAGCCTGTCAATTTCTTCGTAGATCGCTGTCGTTTTTCGTATTTTCACGACATATAGCCGACACGATGCCGACTTGAATGATGGCTACTGGCTATGTATGGCAACCGTATGAGGAGGGATTTATGCAAGGGATCAACGGGTTGCGCGTTGGCATGCTGCTGCTGGCTCTCGGGCTGGCTCTGGGCTGTACCTCAGGCGGAGCCCAGCAGCAGGAGAGCGCTGGTGAGGGGCGCACGATGGCGGCCGAGTGGACGCAGCTGCGTCAGGCCAAGGGGCATTTTGCCGGGGGCGAGTGGCAGCAGGATCTGGATGCCTGGCAGGGCCGCAAGCATCAGCTGATGCAGACGCTGGCCGCAGAGGTGCTGGCTGCGCATAGCGATACGCCGGCGGTGCTGGCGCTGCTGGGCGAGCCTGATGCCAAAGTCACGGTCGATCAGGCGGACTACGCCGATTGGCAGCGCCGCACTGAATGGCAAGGCAGCCCAGGGCCGCTGCTGTGGAGCTACCACTGGCGCGGCCAGCATGATCAGCTGCTGGTGGCCTTTAGCGAGGGGCGGGTCAGTGCGGTGGGCTGGTTATATGCCTGGGAGTAGCGTCGCCGATGGGCTCGGAAAAACGCTCGGCCAGGGCGTTGATTAGGCTGCGCTGATCGCGCACAAAGGCGAAGAACGCCTGGGCCACCGGTGACAGGTATTTGCTGCGTGGGTGCACCAGGCACCAGCTGCGCAGCAGCGGCAGCTCGGCCACCGGCAGTTCGCGCAGGGCGCCGCATTCCAGCTCGCGGCGCACGGCGTGGCGTGGCAGCAAAGCCAGGCCAAGGCCGGCGATAACCCCTTCGCACTGACCTTCCATGGAGCCGACTTCCAGGGTCTGGGCGAAGTGCGCGCGCTTCTGGTGGCAATAGTCCTCGCAAGCCTGGCGCGTGCCGGAGCCCGCTTCGCGGATCAGCAGCGGGAACGCTGTGAGGTCCTGCAGGCTCAGAGGGCCCTGGGTGCACAGCGGGTGATCGGGCGGGGCGATGGCGATGATCGGGTTATTAAGGAAGGGCAGAAATTCCAGATTCATGTCCGTGGGAACCCGCGACATGATCAGCAGGTCATCGCGGTTGGCGTTCAGGCGCTTGAGCGCCTGGCTGTGATTGGTCACCACCAGCTGTAAGTTGACTTCCGGGTATTGCTGGCGAAAAGCGGCGAATAGGTGCGGAACGAAGTACTTGGCGCTGGATTCGATGGCAAGGCTCAGCTGCCCCTGCAGCGAGCCTTGCAGGTCAGCGAGCTGCATATCGAGGCTTTCCAGGCGGCCGAAAATATCCGCGCTGGCGCGTAACAGGGCTTCGGCGGCTTCGGTCAGGTAGAGCTTTTTGCCGACATAGTCGAACAGCGGCTGGCCGATCAACTCCTCCAGCTGGCGAATCTGCAGGCTGACTGCAGGCTGGGTCAGCGCCATTTCCTCCGCCGCGCGGCTGTAGGAAAGGTGGCTGCACACCGAGCGAAACACCTGAAACTGCCGAAATGTCATACGCAGCAAAGACTTACGCACGATTTGCACCTGTGTGGATGAGTCAATCAGGCTTAACTATAAGCTTTAGCTAATGCCTAACCCAATAATTATTGATTTTGGTTAATCACCAGGCCGGCGTAGCGTGAGTGCCTGACCGCTTCTGCTGCTGCGGTTACACGTCGACCGGTTTTGTCGGTTGCCTGCTCACGTGATCGAGGATGCTGGCTCGTGATCAAGAAAATCCTGATAGCCAACCGCGGTGAGATTGCCGTGCGCATCGTGCGGGCCTGTGCCGAAATGGGCATTCGCTCGGTGGCGGTGTATTCCGATGCCGATCGCCATGCATTGCACGTCAAGCGCGCGGATGAGGCTCACGGTATTGGTGCCGATCCGCTGGCCGGTTATCTGAACCCGCGCAAGCTGGTCAATCTGGCGGTGGAAACCGGCTGTGATGCGCTGCATCCCGGCTATGGCTTTCTCTCCGAGAACGCCGAGCTGGCGGATATCTGCGCCGAGCGTGGGATCAAGTTTATCGGCCCGTCGGCGGAAGTGATCCGCCGCATGGGCGACAAAACCGAAGCGCGGCGCAGCATGATCGCCGCCGGCGTGCCTTGCACCCCTGGCACCGAAGGCAACGTGGCGGATATCGCCGAAGCGTTGAGTGAGGGT
>JBIHZW010000331.1:0-3771 GCA_044240245.1 Pseudomonas sp.
GCTCGTTGATGCGCCCGCCGATATTGGCGAAGTAACGCTGGTTTTCCTGGCGCGAGTGATCGCGGAAACCGTCCTGGGAATAATCGGAGAAACTCAGGTAGGCATCCCAGTCGCCGAAGTCTTCGGCCACCGCACCGAAAATGCGCTGGTAGTCGAAGCTACCGGCCTCGGTGCGCAGCTGCACCTTGGGCGCGGTCTTGCCGGTGGGCGTGACGAAGTTGATCGCACCGCCCAGGTTGGCGGCGCCGTAGCGCCAGGCGTTGGCGCCACGCATGACTTCGATATGGTCCAGGGCAATCGGCTCGATGCTCTGAAAATCGCCACTGCCGTCAGCCAGGTTAAGCGGCGCGCCGTCCTGCATCAGCAGAATGCCGCGCTGGTGGAAGGTCCGCTGCAGGCCCGAGCCACGGATCGATAGGCGCGATTCCTCGGCGCCGGAGCGCGATTGAATGTACACACCAGTGGCCTGGCCCAGGGCATCCTGCGGCGAGCTGGCGCGGCCGGTCTTGTAGGTTTCGCCATCGATCACGCTGGCGCCGCCGGGAATCCGCGCGAACTCGGCGAGTTTCTCGGCAATGCTCGGCGCAGTTGCATCAGGCTGCTGCTGACCAATCACCGTGCTGTCTTCCAGCTTGAGATGTTCGGCAAAGGCGGAACTGGCCAGGCTGACACTGACGGCCAGCAGACTGACTACGGATATCTGACGCATGAACTTCCCCAACTTCGGCTTATCGGGGCCGCCTAAATGCAGGCTTTGGGCACCGATAAACGCAGTTTTTTATCTGGTCTCAAGTAATAAGCGCGGCAGACAAACGCTGCCGCAGCAAAGGCAACTCAAGCCAGAATGGGGGATGCGCGGGGATTGGCCGAAGGCCAGAGATAGCGAACAGGTCGCGGGGTGAAGAAGAAGGTCAGCAGTAGCGCGCGGCTGGGGGCCAGCAAGCCCAGCAGGCCGAAGAACGCTGCGAGGATGATTGCGCTGAAGGTGGAACTCAGGGAACAGCCGGAGCCGGTGGCGGGATTGGGCGCAACAACGCCGGAGCCATCCAGGTCCGCGCCGGCGCCGAAGTTGCCTTCGAAGGAGCAGTACTGGCTGCTCAGCCCGCTGAGCTGCAGTCCGGCCATCTGCCCGTGCCCGATACTGCAGGCGAACGCGCTGAACAGAACGCTGAAATACAGCATCCAGGCCAGCAAGCGACGGTCAGCACGGGTCAATTTCATGGGGCGCGACTCTAGCATTGCTCCGGGACGCATGTGACGCAGCGGCACTGCGATGGATTGCCGCAGCGCGCTGGCGGCAATCTTAGTTCGGCCATGGCGCATCCGCCAACAACTCTGCACAGCGTGCTTGCACGAACTCACGCAGCAGCAACACCGGCTTACTCAGTTGCGCACGGTGCGCGCAAATCAGGTTGAGTGGCGTCGGCTCGCCGCGCAGTTCAGGCAACAACACCTGTAGCCGTCCGGCGCGCACGTCGCCGGCCACATCCAGCCAGGATTTATACACCAGCCCGGCACCGCTGACCGCCCAGCGCCGCACTACGTCGGCGTCGTCACTGACCCGGTCACCCTTGACGCTGATGCCCTGCTCGCGCTTGCCATCGCTGAAGCGCCAGCGGTCATGCACGCGCCCGCCGAGCATATAGAGCAGGCAGTTGTGGCCAGTCAGTTCATCGACCGCTTGCGGCGCGCCATGCTTGTGCAGGTACTGCGGCGCGGCGCAGAGCACGCGGCGATTTAGCGCCGCCACCGGCAAGGCAACCAGGCTGGAATCCTCCGGTGCGCCATAGCGCAGGGCGATGTCCACTGGCTCGCGAAACAGATCGGCCACACGGTCGCCAAGTAGCAGACGCCACTGCACCTGCGGGTGTGCCTGCTGAAATTCATCCAGCCATGGCAGCAAGGTATTACGGCCAAAGTCCGATGGTGCGGACAGCTGTAACGGCCCGCTGATACCGACCTTGCTACCAGCCAATTGCTGCCGGCCGTCATCCAGGCTCTGCAGGGCCAGGCGCGCATGACCGAGAAACAGCTCGCCCTCAGGCGTCAGCCGCAGGCTGCGGGTGGAGCGGCTGAACAGACGCACCTGCAGTTGCTGCTCCAGGCGTTTAAGCCCGGCACTGGCCACCGCCGGAGAAATATCCAGGCGCCGCGCCGCTGCCGAAAGATTGCCCAGATCGGCGGTAGAGACGAACAACTGCAAATCATCAAAACGCAGCATGGCGGCTCATTATCAAAAAAATATTGAAAGAGACTCTAGTAGCAGGCAGTTTTTCTCGTCAATCAAATAACCGAGCATGGCCGCATCTTGAACCGGAGCCCAGCCATGTCGAGCCCACTCACCCTGATCGCCACTATCACCGCACGCCCCGGCCATACCGAGGCAGTTGAAGCCGGTCTGCGCCAGCTGGTGCCGCCCAGCCAGGCCGAAGCCGGTTGCCTGCAATACAACCTGCACCTACATCAGGAGCAGCCCAACCGCTTCATCATGGTTGAGCAATGGCTGGACGCCGCCGCCCTCAGCGCGCACCAGCAGACCGCACATTTTCTGCACTTCGGCGAAACCTGCGGCAGCCTGCTGGAACAGGTCGATCATCAATTAATGCACCGTATTCTCTAAGGAGCGCCCTCATGAAAGCTGTCGCCTATTACCAATCGCTGCCCGCCGACCACGCCGAGGCCCTGCAGGATGTTGAACTGCCGGCGCCCACGCCTGGCCCCCGCGACCTGCTGGTCGAGGTCAAGGCCATTTCGGTCAACCCGGTGGACACCAAGATCCGCCGCAACGTCGCTCCAACAGACGATGCCGCCAAGGTGCTCGGCTGGGATGCCAGCGGTATCGTCAAAGCGGTGGGCAGCGAAGTCAGCCTGTTCCAGCCCGGCGACCGGGTGTATTACGCCGGGGCGATCAACCGCGCCGGGGCCAACAGCGAACTGCATGTGGTGGATGAGCGCATCGTCGGGCATATGCCCAACAGCCTGCCGTTTGCCGAAGCCGCCGCGCTGCCGCTGACCGCGATCACTGCCTGGGAGCTGCTGTTCGAGCGCCTACAAATCACCCCGGATAACACTGACCAGGGCCAAAGCCTGCTGATCGTCGGCGCCGCCGGTGGGGTCGGTTCGATCCTGGTGCAGCTGGCCCGTCAACTCACCGGCCTGACCGTGATCGGCACAGCATCCCGCCCAGAGACCCAGGCCTGGGTTCGCCAACTGGGCGCGCACCATGTGATCGATCATCGCCAGCCGCTGAGTGAAGAGCTGAAACGCATCGGTATCGATCAGGTCACTCACGTCGCCAGCCTGACCCAGACCGATAAACACTTCGCGCAACTGGTCGAAGCCCTGGCCCCGCAAGGCCGTCTGGCGCTGATCGACGACCCGGAGCAAGCGCTGGACATCATGCAGCTCAAGCGCAAAAGCCTGTCGCTGCACTGGGAGCTGATGTTTACCCGCTCGCTGTTCGAGACGGCGGACATGATCGAGCAGCATCGTCTACTGGATAGGGTTGCTGAACTGGTGGATGCCGGCACTCTGCACACCACCCTCGGCGAGCACTTCGGCAGCATCAACGCGGCCAATCTGCGCCGCGCTCATGCCCTGCTGGAGAGCGGCACGGCCAAGGGCAAGATCGTTCTCGAAGGGTTCTAAACGGTCCAAAGCAAGCCCGGCGCGCATATCGCGAGCCGGGCAGCTTTTTTACCGCGCGCCCTGCATTCGACTAGGGGGCAGCTAGACTCAGTACATTGCCTCTTTACTAGGCAACATCCATTC
>JBIHZW010000089.1:0-12857 GCA_044240245.1 Pseudomonas sp.
CCATGGACAGCCTGAAAAACCTGGTGGGCAACGTCGCCGACCTGCTTGATCGCCAGCTCGCCCTACTGGTCGACACCCGCTACAACCACGGCCTGCCGAGCAACCTGTCCGGCGCGCCAAGCGTCAGCGCGATGATCAACCACGGCTTCAAGGCCGTGCAGATCGGCACCAGCGCCTGGACCGCCGAAGCCCTGAAAAACACCATGCCGGCCAGCGTGTTCTCGCGCTCCACCGAATGCCACAACCAGGACAAGGTGAGCATGGGCACCATCGCCGCGCGCGACGCCCTGCGCAGCCTGGAGCTGACCGAACAGGTCGCGGCCGCCACCCTGCTGGCCGCCAACCAGGGCGTGTGGTTGCGCCTGCGCGACGGCAAGAACGACATTCCTGCGCCGGTAGCGGCCATGCGTGAACAGCTGGCCGTGGACTTCCACCCGGTGATCGAAGACCGCGCCCTGGAAGCCGAGCTGCGCCTGTGCCTGGTGCGCATCCGTGAGCAGCACTGGAGGCTCTATGCGTAGCAAGGGCGTATTGCAGGCGGAAATCGAACTGCAGGTGCCGTTCTTCGACGTCGACATGATGGAAGTGGTCTGGCACGGCCACTACGTCAAATACTTCGAAGAAGCGCGCTGCGCCCTGCTCGACAAGCTCGGCCACAACTACGTGCAGATGCGTGACGCCGGCTACGCCTGGCCGGTGATCGACCTGCAGTTGCGCTATATCCGTGGCGCGCAGTTCGGCCAGAAGATCATCGTGCGCGCCGATCTGGTGGAGTGGGAAAACCGCCTGAAGATCAACTACCTGATCACGGATGCCGCCAGCGGCGAGCGCATAACCCGTGGCAGCAGCGTGCAGGTGGCGGTGGAAATCGCCACCCGCGAGATGCAGTTTGCTTCGCCCAAGGTGCTGATCGAAGCCGTTGCAAAGGTGCTGGCGTGAAACGCCTGCTGGCAGGCCTCGGCCTCTGGCTGCTGAGCCAGAGTGCGCTGGCCTTTGACCTCGACCAACTCAGCGCGCAGCTGGCCAAGCCTGCCGTGGTACGCGGTCCGCTGATTCAGGAAAAGCACCTGCGCGCACTGCCGCAGCCGCTGACCAGTCGCGGTCAGTTTGTGTTGAGCCGCGACCTCGGCCTGCTCTGGCAGCTGCAAAGCCCGCTCAAGCAGGATTACCGCATCGACGGCCAGGGCATCGCCAAACGCACGCCCAAAGGCTGGCAACAGCAGCCCGGCCAGGATGTCGCCGCTCAGCAGAGCCGGCTGTTTCTCGCCGTACTCAAGGGCGACCACAGCGGCCTGGCGCGGGATTTCGAGTTGCACTTAAGCGGCACAGCCGAGGTCTGGCAACTGCGCCTGGTGCCGAACTCGGTGCTGCTCAAGCAGATTTTCAGCCGCATCCAGATCGACGGCGGCGCGCTGGTGCAGCGTATCGAGCTGCATGAAACCCAGGGCGACCACAGCGTGCTGCGCTTACCGGAAAGCCAGGCCGGCGATGCCTTGAGCGAACAGGAGCGGCGCGACTTTGCCCAGTGAACGCTGGCTGCCGCGCGGCTTTCTGCTGCTGCTCGCCGCCCTACTGGCGCTCGCCGCCTGGCAGTGGCGCAACGGCCCGCCCGTGGCGGCGGATATGCTCGCGCTACTGCCCGCCGGCAGCGGCGATGCCCTGGTGCAGCAGGCCGAACAACGTATGCAGGAGCCGCTCAATCGCGACCTGCTGCTGTTGATCGGCCATCCGCAGCGCGACCAGGCAATTGCCCTGGTGCAGCAGGTGGGCGAGCAGTGGCGCGGCAGCGGGCGCTTCGCCCAGGTGCAGTGGAGCGTCGACAGCGACCTCGCGGCGCTGCGCGACTACCTGCACAGCAACCGTCTGGCCCTGCTGCCGACGGCGGATCGCCAGCTGTTGCTGGAGCAACCGCAACAACTGATCGAACAACGCGCCGCCCAGCTGTTCGACACCTTCGCCGGTTTTAGTCTGTTGCCCATCGAGCAGGACTGGCTGGGCCTGGGCGTACGCGCGCAGCAGGCGCTGAATCCCGGCAGCCGCATCCAGGCCGACCTGAGCAGCGGCGCGCTGCTGCTGGAAGAACCGGGCATGACCTGGGCCCTGCTGCGCGCCAGCGCCAAGGGCAGTGCCTTTGATATGCAGGAACCGCCGCTGATTGCCGCGCAGGTCGCCGCCACACGCGCACAGATCGAAACAGCCGGCGGCCAACTGCTGGCGGCTGGTGGCGTGTTGTATGCGGCAGCCGGCCAAGCCAAGGCCACCCGCGAGATCAGCCTGATTGGCGGCGGCGCCACCCTCGGCACCCTGCTGTTGTTGCTGCTGGCCTTCCGCCGCGTGCGCGTGCTGGTCAGCCTGCTACCCATCGGCATGGCCCTGCTGGCCGGCTGCACTGCCTGCGTGCTGGTGTTCGGCCAGATCAACGCGCTGACTCTGGTACTGGGAGCCAGCCTGGTCGGGGTCGCTGCCGACTATCCGCAACATTACTTAAGCAAGAGCTGGAGCAACGCCGAGGGCACAGATGGCTGGAGCAGCTGGGGCGCCCTGCGCGCCACCTTGCCGGGACTGAGCCTGAGCCTGGGCACCAACCTGATCGGCTATCTGGCGCTGGCCTTTACCCCATTTCCGGCACTAACCCAGGTCGCGCTGTTCTCCGCCGCCGGGCTGATTGCCGCTTATCTGTGCTCGGTATGTCTGCTGCCGGCCTGGCTACGCGGCCTGCAGCTAAGCCCGTCGCCGCAACTGCTGAGCTTTAGCCAACGGCTGCTTGCCGGCCGGGCACGCCTGCTGGCCAAGATCGGCAGCGCACCGCTGCTGACGTTGCTACTGCTATTTTGTGCAGGCGGGCTGTGGCAACTGCATACGCAAAATGATCTGCGCCAGTGGCTGGGCCAGGAGCCGCAACTGCTGGCCGAAGCCCAGCGTATCGCCGAGCTGACCGGGCAACAGCCCACCAGCCAGTTCTTTCTGGTGCGCGCCGCTAACCCGCAGCAATTACTGGAGCGCCAAGCGGCGCTGAGTCAGCGTCTGGATCAGGCGGTGCAGAACGGTCAGTTGCGTGACTACCGTGCCCTAAGCCAACTGGTTGCTCCCGATAGCCAATTGCAGGAACTGCGCGCTGCACTGCGCGAGCTGCCGCAGCACTGGCAGCCCCTACTCGACCTGGGTATCCCGCCGGCCGTATTGCACAGCGAACTATTGGAACTCCAACAGAACAACCAGGCGAGCCTGGACCAAGCCCTGGCCAGCCCCCTGGGAGAGGCCTGGCGACCGCTATGGCTGGGCGCTCATAGCAAGAACGGGGCAGATGGCGTAGCCGGGCTGGTGAGCCTGCAAGGACTGAGCAACAGCACTCAACTCAAGCCGCTGGTCGAGGACCTGCCGGGGGTGCAGCTGGTGGATCGAATCAGCGAACTCAATGCACTGTTTAGCGCCACCCAACTTAGCGCTGCCGAACTAAAACTGCTGTCCTCAATCGCCATCCTGTTATTGCTGTGCCTGCCCTTCGGCCTCGGCGGCGCGTTGCGGGTGGTCTGCCTGCCGCTACTCGCAGCGCTCGCAGCGCTGGCCTGCCTCGGCTGGTTAGGCCAGCCACTGACCCTGTTCAGCCTGTTTGGCCTGCTGTTGATCACCGCCATCGGCGTCGATTACGCCATCCTGATGCGCGAGAACATCGGTGGGCCGGCGGTGAGTTTGCTCGGCACCCTGCTCTCGGCGCTGACCAGCTGGCTGTCGTTCGGCCTGCTGCTGATCAGCGACACCCCGGCGATTGCCAACTTCGGCCTGGCGATCAGCCTTGGCCTGCTGTTCTGCTTTCTGCTCGCGCCCTGGGCTGGTACCAGGCAAGCCACAGCTAACCAGGCGCAGACGCTATGAGCATCGCCCTGGCCTGGCTGGCATTGCTCGCGCTATTTGCCTTGGTGACCTGGCTGGGCAAACGCCTGCGCCTGATCCCGATTGTCAGCCAGTTGCTGCTGGCCACCCTGGGCCTGCCACTGCTGATGCTGTGGACCACGCCGCTGGGCTTCGGCGCCAGTGAGCTGCTTGCACCGGTGTGGCTGGAGCCCCTGTATGGCGTGGCTTTCTGTCTGCTGCTCGGGCATATCCTCAGTGATGTGGTTGATCTGCAACTGGAGCCGGGCAGCCTGCAGATCGCCCTGCCGAGTTTCTTTGTGCCGTTCTTCTGCGGCCTGGCCTGCGCCTTCTGGCTGCTGCCAGAACAAAGCGGCCTGGCCACTATTGCCGTGGGCCTGCTGTTTGCCCTGACCGCAATTCCGGTGCTGTTTCTCTACCTGCAGCACCTCGGCTACCCGGTGGCCAAGATCCGCCAGCTGCTGCAGGCGGCGATCATTATGGATTTGCTCTGCTGGCTGATCTTCGGCCTGGCTCAGGGCAGCAGCGACCCGGCCACCCTGCTATGGCCCTTGCTGGCCGCCGGCCTGCCGCTGCTGTTGAAGCTGCTGCCGCTGCGCTCGGCGCGGCTCAATGGCAGCTGCTTTCTCGCCCTGCTGCTGGTGATGCAGCAACTGCACCTGAATGCCCTGGTGTTCGGCATCGCCTACCTGTTGCTGCTCACCGCCCTACGCTTGCCTTTGCGCCTGCCGCTGCCCGCCGGGCTGCTGCGCTGGCTGCAAACCTGGCTGGCAGTGCCGCTGATTCTGGCCTTTGGCCTGCTGCAGATTGACTGGCACGACGCCTGGCTGGGGTATTCTGCCTGGCAGTTCGGCGCGCTGTTGCTGCTGCCGATCATCAGCAAACTGGCCGGCAACTGGCTGGGCCTGAGCTGGGCCGCCGGGCAGCTGCGCGCCTATGCTGGGCAGTGGCGCGAAAGCCTGCTGCTGAATACCCGTGGCCTGACTGAAATCATCTTTCTCAATCTGCTGTTGCAACAGCAGATAATCAGCCCGGCACTGTATTTCGCCCTGATGCTGATGGGCCTGATCTCGACCCTGTTACCGGCCCTCGCCGGTGCTTACCCACACGCCGCCAAGCATGAGGCCAGAAGCCGCTATGAAGTCTCTTGAAGTCGAACAACGCCAAGTCGTAGTGATAGGTGCCGGCCCGTCCGGGGCGATTGCCGCGGCGCTGCTCAAGCGCAATGGCCACGACGTACTGGTGCTGGAACGCCAGCGCTTCCCACGCTTCTCGATTGGCGAAAGCCTGCTGTCGCATTGCCTGGACTTCGTCGAAGAAGCCGGGATGCTCGACGCAGTGCACGCGGCGGGCTTCCAGACCAAACATGGCGCGGCCTTTGGCTGGGGCGAGCGTTACACCGAATTCGATTTCCGCGACACCTTCACCAAGGGTCAGGGTTCAACCTATCAGGTGCTGCGCGCCGACTTCGACAAGCTGCTGGCCGACCAGGCCGAATTGCAGGGTGTGGAAATTCGCTATGAAGAGGAAATCTTCGCCGTCGATTTCAGCGGCGAATGCCCGCGCCTGAGCGTGCGGCGCTTGGCCGACGGCCACGAATACCAGGTCGAATGCGCCTTCGTCCTCGATGGCAGTGGCTACGGCCGCGTGCTGCCGCGCCTGCTCGACCTCGACACGCCGTCGAACTTCCCGGTGCGCCAGGCGGTGTTTACCCACGTCGAAGACCGCAGCGAAGGCACCGGTTTCGACCGCGAGAAGATTCTGATCACCACCCATCCGACCTTGCGCGATGTGTGGTTCTGGACCATCCCGTTCAGCAACGGCCGCTGCTCGGTCGGCGTGGTGGCCGATGCCACCCGCTTTGCAGGGCGCCCGGAAGACCTGGACGCCTGCCTCAAACAATTTATCGAAGAGACCCCCAGCCTGCACAAGGTGCTGAAGAATGCCGTGTGGGACACCCCGGCGCGCACCATTGGCGGCTACTCGGCCAACGTGAAAACCCTGCACGGCCCAGGCTTTGCCCTACTCGGCAACGCCGCGGAATTCCTCGACCCGGTGTTCAGCTCGGGCGTGACCATCGCCATGCGTTCGGCGAGTATGGCCGCCGGCGTGCTGCACCGTCAGCTAAGCGGCGAGACGGTGGACTGGGAAAATGAATTCGCCATCCCACTCAAGCGCGGCGTCGACACCTTCCGCGTGTATGTCGAGGGCTGGTACGACGGCAGCTTCCAGGACGTGATCTATTTCGAGAAGGCTCAGCCGGAGATCCGCCGGATGATCAGCTCGATCCTCGCCGGCTACGCCTGGGATGAGAAAAATCCCTATGTCGCCGAACCGAAGCGGCGCCTGCGGGTGCTCGCCGAACTCTGCGCCACAAGTTAATAAGGATATTTATGAGCAACCCGGCCGCCACCTACGTCGAGGAAACCCGCTTCGGTTTCTGGTTTTTGCAGAGCCACGTCTGGCAACACCATGTGCTGCGCGTGGCGATCAATGACCTGCGCGGCCTGTTCGCCGGTCCGCTGCCAGAAGCGCCGGTGCTGCTGGATGCCGGCTGCGGCCAGGGCAAGTCCTTCGGCCTGCTTGCCGAGGCGTTCAAACCGGCGCGGATAATCGGCCTGGATGCGGACCCGCACAGCCTCGATTGTTCCCGTGCCGAGGCGGAGCGCCTGGGCCTGAATGTGCAATTGATCGCCAGCGACTGCGCGGCCATCGATTTACCGGATGCCAGCGTCGACCTGCTGTTTTGCCACCAGACTTTCCACCATCTGGTCGAGCAGGAGCAGGCCCTGGCCGAGTTCTGGCGCGTGCTCAAGCCGGGCGGTCGCTTGCTGTTCGCCGAGTCGACCCAGTTCTATATCGACACCTGGGTAATCCGCTGGCTGTTCCGCCACCCGATGCACGTGCAGAAAAGCGCCGAAGGCTATCTGGATATGTTGCGTGGCCAGGGCTTCGAGTTCGCAACCCAGAATGTCTCCTACCCCTACCTGTGGTGGAGCCGCTCCAAGGACTTCGGCCTGCTGGAACGCTGGGGGCTGTTAAAGCCCAAGCCGGTCGGCCAACGCAATGAAACCCTGGTCAATGTGGTGGCACGCAAGCCGCTCGAGGCAAACCCTGTATGAAACGCATCGCCCTGCTCGGTCTCTGCCTGCTGCTGAGCGCCTGCGCCGCCCGCACGCCACTACCGCTGACCGCCCCCACTTTCGGCGCACCACTGCCCGCCGCGCTGCGCGTCGAACGTCAACAAGGCGACGATCTGCAAACCTGGTGGCTGGTGGTGCAGACCGAGCAATCGGCACTGCGCTGGTCGCTGTTCGATCCCCTTGGCATGCCCCTGGCGCGGCAACTGCTGGAGGATGGCAAGTGGCGCGCCGATGGCCTGCTGCCGCCCAATAGCGAAGCGCAAGAGCTGTTCGCCGCCCTGCTATTCGCCCTCACCCCTATCGACAAGCTGCCCGCCAGCTATGCGCCGGACACCTGGCAGCAACTGGCCGACGGTCAACGCCGGCTTAACCCGCACTGGCTGATCGACTACCGTGCGCCGCTGGATTTCACCCTGAGCCAGGGCCAGGTGCTGAGCTACCGGGTCTATGCCCTCGCCGATAATGAGATTCCCTGATGGAGGTTTACCTCAACGCACTGGGCCTTAACTGCGCCCTCGGCCAAGGCAAGCAGGCGGTGGCAACCGCGCTGTTTGCCGGCGATAGCAGCGGCATGCAGGCGCAAAGCGGCTGGGTGGCCGAGCGCGCACTGACCGTCGGCGCTGTGCCCGGCAGTCTGCCGGAGTTACCCGACTTGCCGGGCCATCCGCCGAGCCGCAATAACCAGTTGCTACTGGCGGCCGCACTGGAGATCGAACCTGAACTGCGCGCCGCCATCGCCCGTTTCGGCGCAGAGCGGATCGCCGTGGTACTCGGCACCAGCACCTCGGGCATCGAGGAAGCCAGCCAGAGCATCGCCACCTATCTTAAAGAGGGCGAGTTGCCGGCGCATTATCACTATGCGCAACAGGAGCTGGCAGAACCGGCAAACTTTCTCAGTGACTGGCTGGGCCTGAGCGGGCCGTGCTTCAGCATTTCCACCGCCTGTACCTCAGGCGCGCGGGCGCTGCTAAGCGCGCAACGCCTGCTTAATCTGGGCGTGTGCGATGCGGTGATTTGTGGCGGCGTGGACAGCCTGTGCCGCCTGACCCTGAATGGTTTTTCTGCCCTGGAAGCGGTCTCGGCCGAGCGCTGCAATCCGTTTTCTGTGAATCGTCACGGCATCAATATCGGCGAAGGCGCGGCGCTCTTTCTTCTGACCAGAGAGCCAGGCCACCGCAGTGCCGTACCAATAACCCTACTTGGCGGCGGTGCCTGCTCGGATGCTCACCATATTTCCGCACCGCAGCCCGATGGCCTCGGTGCCCAGGCGGCGATGCGCAAAGCCCTGGCTGCGGCTGGCATCAGCGCTGATCAGGTCGATTACCTGAACCTGCATGGCACCGCCACCACCCACAACGACGCCATGGAAAGCCAGGCGGTGCAGGCCGTCTTCCCCAATGGCGTGCCCTGCTCATCCAGTAAACCCATGGTCGGCCACACCCTGGGCGCAGCCGGTGCATTGGAAGCGGCCTTCTGCTGGCTGACCTTGAGCGAATACAACCCAGAGCAGCTGCTACCCCCACACCTGTGGGATGGCCAGGCTGACGCGGCCTTGCCGGCGCTGAATCTGGTGGCGCCCGGCACACCTCTGAGCAACAACCGCCCACGCCGGCTGATGAGCAACTCCTTCGCCTTTGGCGGCAACAATATCAGCCTGCTCTTGGGTGAAGAGCCTAGTGAAAAGCAGGGTGAAGAGCACGGCGAAACGCCAGGAGAACAGCTATGAGCCAATGGCCAATCGCCGAACTGATCCCCCACGCCGGCGACATGATCCTGATCGACCAGGTGCTGCGCTTTGGCGATGAGGACATCGAAACCCAGCTGACCATCCGCAACGGCGGCCTGTTCAACCTGGAAGACGGCAGCCTGCCGGCCTGGGTTGGTATCGAGCTGATGGCGCAGAGCGTGGCAGCCTACGCCGGCTGCCAGGCGCGCCTGCGCGGCGAGCCGGTGGAGCTGGGCTTTCTGCTCGGCACACGCAAGTACGAATGCAATGTCGAACGCTTCCCGGCCGGAGCCGAGCTGCATATCCATGCGAGCCGCTCGCTGCAGGATGACAACGGCATGGGCGTATTCGAATGCCAGCTGCGCGGCCCCGGCATCGAGGCCCTGGCCCGGCTTAACGTATTCCGTCCACCCCAGGTGGCCAGCTATCTTCAGGAAGAATTTGAGGGACACCAGCCGTGAGCGAAAGCAAAGCCATGAGCGAAACCATTCTGGTCACCGGTTCCAGCCGTGGCATCGGCCGGGCGATTGCCCTGCGTCTGGCCAAGGGCGGCTATAACATCGTGCTGCATTGCCGCGCCCGCCGTGAGGAAGCCGAGGCGGTGCAGGCACAGATCATCGAGATGGGCCAGCAGGCGCGCATTCTGCAGTTCGACGTGTCCGACCGCGCCGCCTGCCGCGCGGCGCTGGAGGCCGATGTCGAGCAGCACGGCGCCTATTACGGCGTGGTGTGCAACGCCGGCTTGACCCGCGACGGTGCCTTCCCGGCGCTGAGCGAAGAGGACTGGGACATCGTCATGCGCACCAATCTGGACGGTTTCTATAACGTGCTGCACCCGCTGACCATGCCTATGGTGCGGCGGCGCAAGGCCGGGCGCATCGTCTGCATCACCTCGGTGTCCGGGCTGATTGGCAACCGCGGCCAGGTCAACTACAGCGCCTCCAAGGCCGGCATCATCGGCGCGGCCAAGGCCTTGGCGATCGAGCTGGGCAAGCGCAAGATCACGGTCAACTGCGTCGCACCCGGGCTGATCGATACCGAAATCCTCGATGCCGATGTGCCGGTTGAGGAAATCCTCAAGATGGTCCCGGCCGCCCGCATGGGCACCCCGGAAGAAGTGGCCGGTGCGGTGAATTTTCTGATGTCCGAGGAGGCGGCCTACATTACCCGCCAGGTCCTCGCGGTGAACGGTGGGTTGTGCTGATGAACGGATGCAAACGGGTTGTAGTCACCGGCATGGCCGGCGTGACCTCGCTGGGCAGCGACTGGCCGACGATTGAGGCGAACTTCAGGGCCGGCAAGAGCGGTATCCGCTATATGCACGAGTGGGACAGGTTCAGCGAGCTGAGCACCCGCCTCGGCGGCCCGGTGGATGACTTCGTGCAACCCAAGCACTGGAACCGCAAGCAGACCCGCAGCATGGGCCGCGTCTCCAAGCTGGTGGTGTACGCCGCCGAACGCGCGCTGGAACATGCCGGCCTGCTCGGCGATGAGTCGATCAAGGACGGCCGTATGGGCGTGGCCTGCGGCTCATCCACTGGCAGCACCGATGAGATCAAGGCATTCGGTAATATGCTGCTGAACTCGGTGGCCGACGGCCTGAATGCCAACTCCTATATCCGCATGATGCCGCACACCACGGCAGCCAATATCAGCATCTTCTTCGGCCTCAAGGGTCGCCTGATCCCCACTTCCAGCGCCTGCACCAGTGGCAGCCAGGGCATTGGCTATGCCTATGAAGCGATCAAGTTCGGCCGCCTGCCGATGATGCTGGCCGGCGGTGCCGAAGAGCTCTGCCCGACCGAGGCCATGGTCTTCGATGCGCTGTACGCCACCAGCCTGAAAAACGATGCCCCGCACACTTCGCCGCGCCCCTACGACAGCGGCCGCGACGGCCTGGTAATCGGCGAAGGCGCCGGCATTCTGGTCCTGGAGGAGCTGGAGCACGCCCTGGCCCGTGGTGCGACCATCCATGCCGAAATCGTCGGCTTTGGCTGCAACTCAGACGGCCAGCACGCCACCAAACCGGTGCAGGCGACCATGCGCGGGGCAATGGAGCTGGCGCTGCAGGATGCCGGTTTACAGCCTTCCGCCATCGGCTACGTCAACGGCCACGGCACCGCCACCGACCAGGGCGATGTCGCGGAAACCCAGGCCACTCAGGAGCTGTTCGGCAGCCAGATGCCGATCAGCTCGCAAAAGAGCTACTTCGGCCACACCCTGGGGGCTTGCGGCGCGCTGGAGTCCTGGTTCAGCATCGAAATGATGAACGCGGACAGCTATGTGCCGACCCTGAACCTGGAAAATATCGACCCGGCCTGCGGCGATCTTGACTATCTGCGCGGCGAGTTCCGCCAGATGAGCCACCAGTACGTGATGAACAACAACTTCGCCTTTGGCGGGGTTAATACGTCGCTGATCTTCAAACGCTGGAGCTAGAAAGCAGCTGGATTACACTTGCTGCGGCAGTAACACCTTTGCGCAACCCATAAGCAGTTCCCAGAAAAGCCTCATAACAAGGAGCAACTCATGAACGCCAAATCCTGGATTCTCGCAGCAGCTTGCATCAGCCTGTTCCCGGCCGTTAGCCAGGCCCGTGACACCACTCACTTTCTGCCGTTCGACGCGGTTGTGCAGGAAGCCCTGAATGCCGGCCGCCTCGACGGCAGCGTGAAGTTCTACCTGGCGGGCAACAAGCCGGCCGGCGCGGTCAGCGTGGTTAAATCCGGCGTCACCACCAGCCAGAAGACCAACGCCTTCAACAAGACTGACGAAGCCGCCTGCAGCTGGGCTCTGCAGTCCGCGCTGATCCGCTTCCAGAACGCAGCCAAGGCCGCCGGTGCCAACGCCGTGGTCGACCTGGCCAGCAACTACAAGAACGTCGAGTACAAGGACAGCCAGAAGTACGAATGCCACGCCGGCGCGATCATGGCGGGCGTCGCACTCAAGGGAAACCTGGCCAATGTCAAATAAGCCGGCGCTGCTCGGCCTGCTCGGCGCACTAACTCTGCTCGGCAGCCTGCCCGCGCTTGCCGAAGTGGATGGCCAGCAGCTGTACCGTCAGCACTGCGCCAAATGCCACGCCGAAGACGGCCGCGCCAACACTATGCGCGGCTGGTTGTACTTTGCGCAGAACCTGAGCAAAGCCAAGTGGCAGGACAACAATAGCGACAGCGACATCCTCGAAGCCATTCAAGAGGGGCCCGGTGCCATGCCCGGCTACGCCGACAAGCTCAGTGAGGCCGAACAGCTGGCGCTGGTAAAAGCCGTACGCGATTTGCGTAAGCCCTGAACAGCACGCAGATAAAACAAAGGCCGCATTAGCGGCCTTTGTTTTGTGCAGAGTTTACTGATGGTACTGCCCGGACAGCTCATGCACCGCTTCGAAAAAAGCGCGAGCGTGTTCCGGATCGACTTCCGGGGTGATGCCGTGGCCGAGGTTGAACACCTGGCCTGAACCCTGACCGTAGCTGGCGAGAATACGCCCCACTTCGGCGCGAATCGCCGCCGGGTTGGCGTACAGCACGCTCGGGTCCATATTGCCCTGCAGCGCCACCTTGTTGCCGACGCGGGCGCGAGCGCTACCGATATCGCAGGTCCAATCCAGGCCCAGAGCTTCGGCACCGCTGTCGGCCATCGACTCCAGCCATAGGCCGCCACCCTTGGTGAACAGAATCACTGGCACGCGGCGACCGTCGTGCTCGCGAATCAGGCCGTCGATGATCTTCTGCATATAGCCCAGAGAGAACTCCTGATAAGCCGCTGCCGACAGCGAACCGCCCCAGGAATCGAAAATCTGTACCGCCTGCGCGCCTGCCTTGATCTGCCCGTTAAGGTAGGCGGTGACTGACTGCGCCAGCTTGTCGAGCAACGCGTGCATGGCCTGCGGGTTGTCGTAAAGCATGGCCTTGGACTTGCGGAAATCCTTGCTTGAGCCGCCTTCGACCATATAGGTGGCCAGGGTCCAGGGGCTGCCGGTGAAGCCGATCAGCGGCACGCGACCATTCAGCTCGCGGCGGATGGTGCGTACGGCCTCCATCACGTAGCCCAGGTCCTGCTCCGGATCGGGGATTGGCAGCGCCTCGATATCGACCATCGAACTGATGACTTTCTTGAAG
>JBIHZW010000333.1:0-3738 GCA_044240245.1 Pseudomonas sp.
GCCTGGCGCTGATCTCCGGCCACTACGAGACCGGCGAGCCGCTGCCGCAGGACCTGCTGGACAAGATGCTGGCAGCGAAGAACTTCCAGTCCGGGCTGATGATGGTGCGGCAGATCGAATTCAGCCTGTTCGACTTCGAACTGCACGCCACCCACGGCGATGGCCGCAGCGTGCTGGACGTACTCGAAGGCATCCGCCAGGAAGTCTCCGTGCTGCGTCCGCCTGCCTACAACCGTTTCCCCAACAGCTTTGCGCACATCTTCGCCGGCGGTTACGCGGCCGGTTACTACAGCTACAAATGGGCCGAAGTGCTGAGCGCCGATGCCTTTTCCAAGTTCGAAGAAGAAGGCGTATTCAACAGCGCCACCGGCCACGCCTTCCGTGAGGCGATCCTGGCCCGCGGCGGCTCGCAGGAGCCGATGGTGCTGTTCGTCGACTTCCGTGGCCGCCCGCCATCCATCGACGCCCTGCTGCGCCACCTCGGCTTGAGCCAGGAGGCCGCATGACTGAGACCACGGCAAAACGCTTTATCGCCGGGGCGGTCTGCCCGGCGTGCAGCGAAATGGACAAGATCCAGATGTGGAATGTCGATGGCGTGCCACACCGCGAATGCGTGGCCTGCGGCTACGCCGACACCCTGGACGAGCGCGGCAACTCGGTACCGCGCGAACTGCCCACACGGGTCAATATCAGCGCACTAAAACCCAAGGCGGCGAATCCCAAGGTGCAGGCTGTGCAGTTCTTCCCTAATCCAAAACTTAAAAAATAGCCGGACGGCCGCCAGAGATGGCGGGCCAAAACCGCTACGCCAGCTCAGGGCGTAGCACTCTCACCTTGTTGCTGATGGCGCTCAAGCAGGCGCTGGTAATCGCCACTGGCGCGCAATTGCGCCAAGCCCTGATTGAACTGCGCAATGATTACCGCCGCCTGTGGGTGACTGCGCGGCACGATCAGGTGCAGGGTGCTGCGGTTGATCGCGCTGTTGGAGCGGCGAAAGCGCTCGATAGGCTCCCCGGTCAAGCGCAACGCGGTTTCGCCGAGGCGCCGGTCGGAGATAAAGAAATCATCACGCCCCATCAATAACAGACGCGCGCACTCGTGCAGCCCCGCCGGGGAGTGCCGGCTGAGTTGCCCATCATCGACCAGTTGCTGAATGATCGGTGGCGGCTGCCAACCCAATGGGTAACACAGGCGCCGGCCCTGCATGCTGGGCACATCGTCAACCTCAATCACCTCACCGGCACGGCTGAAAATATGCTGCTCGGCGATAAACAGCGGCTCCGAGTAGAGAAACTCTTCTTCACGCTGCGGGGTGCGTACATAGGGGAAGGTGGCGTCGTAATCACCGCGCAGGGTTTTCAGGTAGCCGCGGTTCCATGGCTGCCAATCCAGGCTGCTGGCGATATTGCTTTGCTGTAACGCCGCCCGCACCACCTGAGTGAGCATGCCACCCTCCGGTAAGGCCTGACCGGTAAAGGGCGCGTAGTCATCGCCGGTAACCAGACGCAGGTCGGCGGCCTGGGCGCTGGCGCATAGCACCAGGCTCAAGAACAGACAGGTAAGTTTCCGTGCAGGCATCAACCCTTGACCTTAGCGCGGGAGGCGCAACGCGGAGCAGCAGTGGTCCTGGCTTCCAGTGTAGGCGGCACTATGCGCATAACTAGTCAAATAACCCTAGCTGGCCATTGGTCGCGATGGGTGCTTCCGCCCGCACAACCGTAGCTGCATTGGTTAGCCGCTCAGCCAAACCAGCCGCCCGCTCCGCACGGGTGGCCACAGCTTCGCTTAAACGCGGCGGCAGTGCCCAGATTTCTACCTTGTGCTTGGCGCGGGTGATACCGGTGTAGAACAAGCTGCGGGTCAGCAGCGGGCTGGGTTGTTCGGGCAGTACCAGCAGCACTTCGCTGAACTCCGAGCCCTGGCTCTTGTGCACGGTCATGGCGAAGGCGCTGTCGTGGCTGGGCAGGCGCGCCGGGGCGAAGGGGCGGTAGCCTTCTTCATCCTCAAAGAACACTCGCAGGCCGTACTCGGTCTGTAGGCAGATGCCGATATCGCCGTTGAACAGGCCGAGGGCGTAGTCGTTCTGCCGCACCATCACCGGCCGGCCGACATACCAGCGCTCGCGGCTGGGCACCTGGCTGCGGCGTTTGATTCGCGCCTCCAGTGCTTCGTTGATCCCGGCCACGCCCCAGACGCCTTCACGCTGGGCGCAAAGTGCGCGGAAGGCATTGAACGCGGCAAAGGCTGCTGCCGGGGCGGCGCTTTTTGCGGCAGCGATAAAGGGGGCGTAGCCCTGATCCAGACGCTCCAGCAGGTCATTGGGTGTTGGCTGGGCATTCCAGGCCAGGTCGCTGCGATTTTCCTTGAGCAGGTTAAGCGTGCCGCTGACGTCGCCGCCATTGATCCGCCGCGCCAGCTCGCCGATACCACTGTCGCCGGCAAAGCGATGGCTGTGGGTGAGCAGCACCACAGCGTCGCCAAGCTGTGAGCTTGGCTGACTGACCGGCACCTGCTGGCCGGTGATACGTTGCAGCTCGCCGGCCGCATGGGCGTCGAAACCACGGCCTTCGCAGAGTTCGGCGAACACCGCGCCGGCTTCCACGGCGCACAGTTGGTCCTTGTCGCCGAGCAGGATCAGCCGGGCGCTGGGTGGCAGGGCGTCGACCAGTTTGGCCATCAGCGCCAGATCGACCATCGAGGCTTCGTCCACCACCAACACATCCAGCGCCAGGGGGTTGGCGGTGTTATGCCGCACCTGCGGACTGTCGCCGCGGCTGCCGAGCAGGCGGTGCAGGGTGCGCGCCTCGTCTGGCAGCGCCGCCTTGATCGATTCGCTAACCGGCAGCTCGGCCTTGGCATTGCGGATCGCTTCGGCCATTCGCGCCGCCGCTTTACCGGTAGGGGCGGCCAGGCCGATGGCCAGATTTTCGCAGCCAGGTTGCTCTAATAACGCGGCGAGCAGACGCACCACGGTGGTGGTTTTACCGGTGCCAGGGCCGCCGGAGATTACTGCCAGCTTGCGTCGCACCGCTTGCGCGGCGGCCAGGCGCTGCCAGTCCGGTTGTTGCGCATTGAACGCAAACAGCCGGGTCAGGCTCTCACTCAATTGCGCCTCATCCACCGCAGGCAGATCGGCGGCGCGCTGCAGCAACTGGGTCGCCAACTGGCGTTCGTAGGCCTGGTAGCGCGCCAGATAGAGGCGGCCGTGCTCGAGAATCAGCGGGGTGAAATCGCCATCGCCGCCGACCAGGGACGAGGCTTCAAGCTGCGCCTGCCAGTCGCTCAGCGCCGGCAGGCGGAAATCCTGTTCGGGCCAGGGTCGCTGCCCGGCCAGACGCACCAGCGGCAGGCAGACATCGCCCTTATCCAGAGCCGTGCAAAGCAGCGCCGCCGAAACCAGCACCACGGGTGAGGCCGCCGGATCGAGGCGCTGCAGGCTGTCGACCAGGGCGCGCTCCAGTAGGCCGAGGGGCAGATCGTTAAGCATCACGCGCCCTCCGCAAACAACTTATCCAATGCATCCAACAGCCCATCGCTGGGCAGCGAGAAATACACCCCGGCCGTCGGCATGCCGCGCAGAAACAGGTAGTAGGCACCGCCAAGCTGCTCATTCTGGAAGTCGTCCAGACGCTGACGCAGAAAGCGCCGCAGCGCCACCAGGTAGATCAGGTATTGCAGGTAGTAATGCTCGGCGGCCAGGGCCTGCAGCAGGCGTTCACCGCCGTAGTAGCTGGCATC
>JBIHZW010000334.1:0-3735 GCA_044240245.1 Pseudomonas sp.
GTCATAGACGATATCGGCGTAGGCCAGGTCGTGAATTACCAGCACGTCATATTGTTTGGCCAGGGCCACCACGCGCTCGAAGAAGTCCAGCTCCACACACTGCGCGGTGGGGTTGGAGGGGAAGCCGAGGATCATCATCTTCGGCTTGGGAATCGACTCGCGAATCGCCCGTTCCAGCTCGGCGAAGAAGTCCACGCCGGGCACCAGCGGCACCGAGCGCACCTGGGCGCCGGCGATCACTGCACCGTAGATATGAATCGGGTAGCTGGGGTTGGGCACCAGCACGGTGTCGCCATGGTCCAGGGTGGCGAGCATCAGGTGCGCCAGACCTTCCTTGGAACCGATGGTGACGATGGCTTCGCTTTCCGGGTCGATCTCGACCTCGTAGCGATCCTTGTACCAGCGCGAAATGGCCCGGCGCAGGCGCGGGATGCCGCGGGAGGTGGAGTAGCCGTGGGTGTCGTCGCGCTGGGCGACCTGCACCAGTTTCTCGACTATGTGCGGCGGTGTGGCGCCATCCGGGTTGCCCATGCTGAAGTCGATGATGTCTTCGCCACGGCGACGCGCGGCCATCTTCAGTTCGGCAGTGATGTTGAAAACGTAGGGGGGGAGTCGATCGATGCGCGCAAAGCGGCGCGAAGCTTGGTCAGCCATGCTTTCCTCGGATACGTAAGCGCCCGGAACCGTCCGAGCGACGTTGGCCAGTGCGCTGGCCAGGCGGCGAAGATAAGCGCTGCTGCAGGGCTTTGTCGAGCCCCATAGCAACGCTGGTTTCAAGCCGGAATCTGCCGCTTCAGGCGCAGCAGCAAATCGGCCAGCAATTCGATATCGGCGTCCATGGTGCGCCACGACGAGACACTGAGGCGAAAGGCCGGGCGCCCCTGCCAAATCGTCGGGCCGAACCAGACCTCGCCGCTGGCCTGCGCCGCTTCGCGAATGGCCACGGTCTGGGCGTCGTTATCGCCGCGCACCAGCACCTGATTGAGTACTACGCGGTTGAGTACGGGGTAACCGCCATCGCGCAGGCGCTCGGCCAGCCGGCCGGCTTGGCGAATATGCCGGTCGATCAGTTCGCGCAGGCCATCGCGGCCGAGGCTGGCCAGGGCCGCCCAGATCGCCACGCCGCGGGCGCGGCGGGAGAACTCCAGGGTCAGGTTTTTCTGCGCGTCCTTGCTCGCGCTGGCATAGGCGGCGTCGCTGTTCATCGCCGTGGCCAGGGCATCGGCATCACGGCAGATGGCCATGGCGCCATCGTAGGGAGTGTTCAGCCACTTGTGGCCGTCGCACGTCCAGCTGTCGGCCAGCTCCACACCGGTGGCCAGCTGTGCAGACGAGGAGGCGCGGGCCCACAGGCCGAAGGCGCCGTCCACATGTACCCAGGCGCCGGCGGCTTTGGCTTTGGGGATCAGCTCGGCGAAGGGGTCGAACTCGCCGGTGTTCACCTCGCCAGCCTGCAGACAGAGGATGCTCAGGTCATCCAGGGCCGGCAGCTGCGCCGGGTTGATGCGGCCCTGGGCATCGGTGGGTGCGACGATCAGCCGGTTCATGCCGAAGCCGAGGATGCGCAGGGCCTTCTTCACCGTGATATGGCAGGTGGCGGAGACCACTACGCGCACTTCCGGCGCACCGCTCAGGCCATCGCCATCGAAGTCCCAGCCCTTGCGCGCCAGCAACGCGCGGCGGGCGGCCGACAGGCTGGCCAGGGTGCAGGCGGTGGCGCTGGTGCCGAAACCGACGGCGCTGCTGCGGGGCAGATCGAGGGCCTCCAGCACCCAGCGTCCGGCGGTGCGCTCCAGCACATCGGCGACCGGCGCATTGTCGAAAGAGGAAGCGCACTGGTCCCAGGCCAGCACCATGCGTTCAGCCGCGGCGGCAGCGGGCAGGGTGGCGCCGATAACGAAGCCGAAGTAGCGCGGGCCGTTGCTGGCCACAGTGGCGGGCGAGCCGATCTCGTCCAGCTGACGCAGCACATCCAGATCATTCAGGCCCTGTTCGGGCAGTGACTGCTCGAAGGCTTGCAGTGCGGCTATGGCGGAGGGTGAGGGGTAGACCGGGCGGCTGTCGATGCCATCGTAATAGCCAAGGGCGCGGCGATCCGCTTCGGCCAGTAGCTGGCGTTCTTCAGGGGAGGTGGGCATGGCGTTCTCGGCGCTGGCGGTAATGCTTTTACCTTAGCCAGTCAGGGCCTGCCAGCGCAGATACACAGTTGTTGCGAGTGAGCCGTACAGTTGAGGCTGCTACGGTACGGATGGGGGAACAGTGCAAGGTTGACCGGTACAGTTATGGCGCCCGTAGGCCGGGCGCCGGTGTTTATTTCAGCCGCCGAGCATGTCGTGCATGGCGATGATCTGTTCGGCCACCTGCGCGAGCTTCTGCTGACGGCTCATGGCCTGACGGCGCATCAGGGTGTAGGCCTGTTCTTCATCGCAGCTTTTCATCTTCATCAGCAGACCCTTGGCCAGTTCTATGCGCTTTCGTTCGGCCAGCTGGGCATCGCGTGCCTGCAGTTGTGCACGCAGCGCCTGGTCGCTCTCGAAGCGGGCCATGGCCACGTCGAGAATCGGCTGCAGACGCTGGGCGTGGATGCCTTCGACGATATAGGCGCTGACGCCGCTCTGAATCGCCTGGCGCATTACGCCGGGGTCGTGCTCGTCGGTGAACATGACAATCGGTCGCGGCTGATCGCGGCTGACCAGCACCACCTGTTCCATCACGTCGCGGCTCGGGGATTCGGTGTCGATCAAAATCACGTCAGGGCGCACCGCCTCGACCCGTTCCGGTAGGTCGATGGTCAATCCGGATTCGTCGATTACTTCGAAGCCAGCCTCGGTCAGGGCGGTTTTCAGGCGGCCGACCTTCTTTGCGGTGTCGTTGATCAGCAGGATGCGCAGCATGTTAGCGGCTCTCCTGTTGGGCGCCGATGGATGCATCGGCCAGGGCATGCAGGGCAAAACTGCGCGCGTAGCCGGCCGGATCACTGCCGTCCCAGACCTGGCCGTCGAGCAGCTGGCTGCTGCGCATCTCGCTTGGAACGGTTATGCCGAGTGCATCGGCAGCCTGACGATAGAGGTCAAGTTGCTGCACCTGGCGGGCAATAGCCAGGTAGTCCGGATCTTCGCGCAGCAGGCCCCAGCGGCGGAACTGGGTCATAAACCACATGCCGTCTGATAGGTAGGGCTGATTGACCGCGCCGCCCGCGTGAAAGCGCAGCGGATGGGCGTCTTGCCATGCGTGGCCGAGGCCGTCCTGATACTGGCCGAGGAAACGCGGCTGGATCGCCGACAGCGGTGCATCGACATACTCGCTGCCGCTGAGCAGTTGCGCGGTGCTGCGCTGGTTTTCCTCGCTTTCATCGATAAATCGGCTGGCTTCCAGCACCGCCATGATCAGGGCGCGGGCGCTGTTGGGGTGCTGCTCGGCAAACTCGCGGGTGCAACCCAGGACTTTCTCCGGGTGATCGGGCCAGATCGCCTGGCTGGTGGTCAGGGTGCAGCCCATCTGTTCATCCACCGCCTGAGCGCTCCAGGGCTCGCCGACGCAGAAGCCGTCGATACGCCGGGCCTTGAGATGCGCGAGCATCTGCGGTGGCGGCACGACGACGCTGTCGACATCGCTCAGCGGGTGAATGCCCTGGCTGGCCAGCCAGTAATTCAGCCACATGGCGTGGGTGCCGGTGGGGAAAGTCTGGGCAAAGGTGAGTTTTGCGCCAGACTGGTGCGCGCGTTGCGCCAATGC
>JBIHZW010000336.1:0-3705 GCA_044240245.1 Pseudomonas sp.
CGCATCCGCGAAATCCTCGCCAAGTACGACATCCTGTTTATCGCCGATGAAGTGATCTGCGGTTTCGGCCGTACCGGCGAGTGGTTCGGCAGCGATTACTTCGGCAACACCCCGCACATGATGACCATCGCCAAGGGCCTGACCAGCGGCTACATCCCGATGGGCGGGCTGATCGTGCGCGACGATATCGTCGAGGTGCTCAATCAGGGCGGTGACTTCAACCACGGCTTTACCTATTCCGGGCACCCGGTGGCTGCAGCTGTGGCCCTGGAGAACCTGCGCATTCTGCGCGAAGAAAAGATTGTTGAACGAGTCAAAGCAGAAACGGCACCGTATTTGCAAAAGCGTCTGCGTGAGCTGGCCGATCACCCGCTGGTGGGTGAAGTGCGTGGCGTCGGTATGTTGGGCGCCATTGAGCTGGTGCAGGACAAAGCCAGCCGCAAGCGATTCAGCGCAGATGTGGGCGTTGGCATGATCTGCCGCGGTCACTGCTTTAATAATGGTCTGATCATGCGCGCCGTAGGCGACACCATGATCATTTCGCCGCCGCTGGTAATCAGCCATGCGGAGATCGACGAACTGCTGGACAAGGCCCGTAAATGCCTTGATCTGACCGCTGCAGAGGTGCTGGTTTAAGGTTTAATAATCTTTGGTTTCAGATGCTTACGTCTGAATGTTGTCAACCGGGGTGTGACCTTGCCAGACTGCGCCACTGCGTAGGTCAGGCTCACCGGAAGGTGTTGCAGATGGCTGCGCATCTTCCGGAAAACGACTACAACAACAGGAGCTGTACGCATGAACACATTCGGCAAAACCCTTCTCGCGTTGTCCCTTGCTGGGGCCGTAGTAAGTGCCGCACACGCGGATGACAAGGTCCTGCACGTTTACAACTGGTCCGACTACATCGCAGAAGACACCCTCGACAACTTCCAGAAAGAAACCGGCATCAAGGTCGTCTACGACGTCTTTGACAGCAACGAAACCCTAGAAGCCAAACTGCTGGCCGGCAGCTCCGGTTACGACATCGTGGTGCCGTCCAACCCGTTCCTGGCCAAGCAGATCAAGGCCGGTGTGTTCCAGAAGCTGGATAAATCCAAGCTGCCGAACTGGGAAAACCTCGACAAGAACCTGCTCAAGGCACTGGATCCAAGCGATCCGGGTAGCCAGTACTCGATTCCCTACATGTGGGGCACCATCGGTATCGGTTACAACGTCGACAAGGTCAAAGCCGCGCTGGGCGCCGATGCGCCAGTCAATTCCTGGGACCTGGTGTTCAAGCCAGAAAACATCGCCAAGCTGAAAGACTGCGGCGTGTCGTTCCTCGATTCGCCGACCGAAATTCTCCCGGCTGCGCTGAACTACCTGGGCTTTAAGCCCGACAGCACCGATGCTGGCGAGCTGAAGAAAGCCGAAGAATTGTTCCTCTCGATCCGTTCCTCGACCTCCTACTTCCACAGCTCCAAGTACATCGGCGACCTGGCCAACGGCAACATCTGCGTGGCCATCGGCTACTCGGGCGACCTGTACCAGTCCAAGTCCCGTGCTGAAGAAGCCAAGAACGGCGTGAACATCTCCTACAGCATCCCGAAAGAAGGTGCTGGCAGCTTCTTCGACATGATGGCCATCCCGGCTGATGCGAAAAACGTCGAAGCCGCTCACGTGTTCCTCAACTACCTGATGAAGCCAGAGGTCATGGCCAACATCACCAACTTCGTGCAGTTCCCTAACGGTAACGCCGCGGCCACCCCGCTGGTTGACGAAGTGCTGCGCAACGACCCGGGCATCTACCCGGACGCGGCCACCATGGCCAAGATCTACACCTTCCCGGATCTGCCAGCTAACGCGCAACGCGCGATGAACCGCAGCTGGACCAAGATCAAATCGGGTCAGTAATGCCATAGCCCTAACGGTGTGCGGCGGGTTGCTCCGCCGCATTTACCCACAACAATAAGGAAGCTCCTATGCGTCGTACTCCACTTCTGGCCGGCCTGCTGGCCGCCGCCGTCAGCGTCTCTGCCGCGCAAGCCGCCGAGCCTGTGGTCAATGTCTACAACTGGTCTGACTACATCGGCGAAACCACCCTGGCCGACTTCCAGAAGGCTACTGGCATCAAAGCCATGTACGACGTGTTCGACTCCAACGAAACCCTGGAAGGCAAACTGCTGGCGGGCCGTTCCGGCTACGACATCGTGGTGCCGTCCAACCATTTCCTCGGCAAGCAGATCAAGGCGGGCGCGTTCCAGAAGCTCGACCGTAGTCTGCTGCCGAACTGGCAGAATCTTGACCCGGTGCTGCTCAAGCAACTGGAAGTCAACGATCCCGGTAATCTCTATTCGGTGCCATACCTGTGGGGCACCAACGGTATTGGCTACAACGTGGCCAAAATCAAGGAAGTGCTCGGTGTCGACGAGATCGACTCCTGGGCCATGATCTTCGAGCCGGAGAACCTGAAGAAGCTCAACGCCTGCGGCGTGGCGTTCATGGATTCTCCAGACGAGATGTTCCCTTCCGTACTCAACTACATGGGCCTCGACCCGCGCAGCACCGATCCAGAGGACTACAAGAAGGCCGAGGCCAAGCTGATGGCTGTGCGTCCTTACGTCACCTACTTCCATTCCTCGAAGTACATCGGCGACCTGGCCAATGGCGACATCTGTGTAGCGTTCGGCTACTCCGGCGACGTATTCCAGGCTGCCGCCCGCGCCGAAGAAGCGGGCAAGGGCATCGAGATTGCCTACAGCATTCCCAAGGAAGGCGCCAACCTGTGGTTCGACATGATGGCCATCCCGGCCGATGCGAAGAACGTCAAGGAAGCGCACGCCTTTATCAATTACCTGCTTGAGCCAGCGGTGATCGCCACGGTCAGCGACTATGTCGGCTACGCCAACCCTAACCCCAAGGCGGGCGAGCTGATGGACCAGGAAGTGCGTAACGATCCTTCGGTTTATCCATCGCAGGCCGTGCTGGACAAACTCTACATCTCCACTGAGCTGCCGCCGAAGATCCAGCGTGCCATGACGCGCTCGTGGTCGAAGATCAAGTCGGGCCAGTAAGCGGAAACTGAAAGACCCCGTACGCCAGGCCTAGCCTGAGCGTACGGCCCGCTGCGCCAAGCGCGGCAGATTATATTCGGGTCAGTGACCCAATTTTTGCGGGAGTTTTGGTAATGGCAGTTGCTTCCAGTGCCTATAAAAAGGTTCTCGAGGGTGATCAGCAACCGAAAGAGGTGCTGGTCAAGATCGAGCGTGTGACCAAGAAGTTCGACGAAACCATCGCGGTTGATGACGTTTCGCTGACCATCAACAAGGGTGAAATCTTCGCCCTGCTCGGTGGCTCCGGCTCGGGTAAATCGACTCTGCTGCGCATGCTCGCCGGCTTCGAACGTCCGACCGAAGGGCGCATTCTGCTTGACGGAGAAGACATCACCGACCTGCCGCCCTACGAGCGGCCGATCAACATGATGTTCCAGTCCTACGCGCTGTTCCCGCACATGAGCGTGGCTGACAACATCGCCTTTGGCCTCAAGCAGGACAAACTGCCGAAAGCCGAAATCGACGCCCGCGTCGAAGAAATGCTCAAGCTGGTGCACATGACCCAGTACGCCAAGCGCAAGCCGCACCAGCTCTCCGGTGGTCAGCGTCAGCGCGTGGCTCTGGCTCGCTCGCTGGCCAAGCGGCCGAAACTGCTGCTGCTCGACGAACCCAT
>JBIHZW010000100.1:0-11514 GCA_044240245.1 Pseudomonas sp.
GATCTTCTTCTGACGTTCTTGCAAAGCCGTAATGACCGGAGGCCACACGTACTTCATGCAGAACAGCACGAAGATGAAGAAGGCAACGGACTGGCCAATCAGGGTTGCATTAATGTTCACGCCAACACCTCGCTCGTTCGTTGTCCATCAAACCAATTCACTCGTAAATCGAGTGAATTAGCCTGCGATTTGACCAACGAAGGGGTTCGCGAAGGTGAAGAACAGTGCGATACCAACACCGATCATGGTCACGGCGTCGAGCAGACCGGCGACGATGAACATTTTCACTTGCAGCATCGGAACCATTTCCGGCTGACGCGCAGCGCCTTCCAGGAACTTGCCGCCCAGCAGGCCGAAACCGATTGCGGTACCCAGGGCACCCAGGCCAATCAGCAGTGCTACAGCGATAGCGGTCAGACCAACTACAGTTTCCATCTTTCCTCCCGACTTTTTATGTCGTATTGGTTAAGGTTTTCTAAGGTAAAGCGGTAAAGCAAAATCGGTACTTCTGGTTGCCCTTGCGGGCGTCCACTGCGAGCGCCTAAACGCTCTTAGTGGTTGTCTTCGTGCGCCATCGACAGGTAGACGATGGTCAGCATCATGAAGATGAACGCCTGCAGCACGATGATCAGGATGTGGAACACAGCCCACGCCCACTGCAGGGCAACACCCAGCGCGCCCAGCAGCAAACCGCCGCCAAACATGATCGCGATGAGGATAAAGATCAGTTCGCCGGCATACAGGTTGCCGAACAGACGCAGAGCCAGGGAAATCGGCTTGGCGATCAGAGTAACGAACTCAAGCAGGAAGTTGACCGGAATCAGCAGCGCCTGAACCACGATGTTCTTGCTACCGAACGGGTGCAGAGTCAGCTCACCGATAAAGCCGCCGAGACCTTTGACCTTGATGCTGTAGAACAGGATCAGGGCAAATACCGACAGGGCCAGGCCCACAGTAGCGTTTGGATCGGTGGTCGGCACGACGCGGAAGTACAGATGCGGGTCGCCGGAGATTTTTGCCGCCAGCATTGGCAGCCAATCTACCGGGATCAGGTCCATGAAGTTCATCAGGAAGACCCAGACGAAGATGGTCAGAGCCAGCGGCGCGATCAGGGCGTTGCGACCATGGAAGGTGTCCTTGACGCTGCCGTCAACGAACTCGACCAGGACTTCAACGAAGTTCTGCAGCTTGCCCGGCTGTCCGGAAGTGGCGCGTTTAGCAGCGGCACGGAACAGCAGGATAAAGAACAGGCCAAGCACGACGGACACCGCGAGGGTGTCTACGTGAAATGCCCAGAAGCCCATTTCCTGAGCTTCTTTTGCGTTGTGGGCGAAACTCCAGCCGTTGACCGGGTGCTGACCGTAGGTCAGGTTGGTCAAGTGGTGCTGGATATAACCCGAAGCGGTTTGTGCTGCTGCCATATATCCCTCGAGCGCTAAGGTCTTAAAAGTCTTGTTTTCATCAGCAGGGGTGAAAACCAATTGACCAACTGGGTCAGGAAGAACACGCCAAATACCGCCAGCGGTTCCAGGGGCTTAACACCTGCAAAGGTCAGTGCAAACAACACTGCCGTTAAAACCAGTTTGCCCGCCTCACCGGCATAAAAAGACCGGACGATGGCTTGAGCAGCCCGCGCTCCACTGAAACGGAACGCCTTGTGGGCGAAGTACACGTTCGGTAGCCAGGCAATCAGGCCACCACACAACCCGGAGTAACCTGCCACTGCACCTTGCCACTGCCACAACACCAGGGCCAGCAGCAGCAGTACCAGCAGTTGCACCAGCAGTACTGGGAAAACAGCCAGACGATGGAAGGGCACTCGATTCGGCGTGCGAACGTCCATCTTGTTTTCCTGAAAGCTGAACTCGGGCGTCGGCACCTGAAATCAATAACTTGGCATACTTTATGCCGACGAAATGCGCGCAGAGTATAGGGGCGCTTCCCCCCCCATTCAACTGCCGGGTAGTGATTTCCGACTAGTCGCTACATGTGCAATTGTTTCAACGAATGTGGGCGAGCACACCCTGCAGTTCATCCAGGGAGCTGTAGCTGATCACCAACTGGCCTTTGCCTTTCTGCCCATGCTTGATCTGCACCGGCGAGCCCAGGCGCTCAGCCAGGCGCTGTTCCAGCCGGGTGATGTCCGGATCAGTTTTGACCACGGCCGCCGGCTTCTCTTTGCTGTTCAACCACTGGCGTACCAGTGCTTCGGTTTGGCGCACGGTGAGGCCGCGTGCGACAACATGTCGCGCACCTTCAGTCTGCTGTTCGGCCGGCAAACCGAGCAAGGCGCGGGCATGGCCCATCTCCAGGTCACCGTGGGACAGCAGGGTTTTGATCTCTTCCGGCAGGGCAATCAGGCGTAGCAGGTTGCTGATGGTCACGCGCGACTTGCCCACCGCATCGGCGACCTGCTGCTGAGTCAGCTGGAACTCCTGCTGCAGGCGCTGCAAGGCCATGGCCTCTTCGATGGGGTTGAGGTCTTCGCGCTGGATGTTCTCGATCAGCGCCATGGCGATGGCGGCTTCATCCGGTAGTTCGCGAACCATGGCCGGGATCTTGTCCAGACCGGCTTGCTGACTGGCACGCCAGCGGCGTTCACCGGCAACGATCTCGAAACGTCCTTCGCCAATCGGCCGCACCACGATCGGCTGCATCACGCCGTGGGCCTTGATCGACTGCGCCAGTTCTTCCAGGGCAGTGGCGTCCATGTCGCGACGCGGCTGGTATTTGCCGCGCTGGATCAGATCCAGGGGCACGTATTGCAGTTCACGGCTGTCGACCTGCGCGGCCTCTTCCTGCAAGGCGCTGACACTGGTGCCGCCCAGCAGGGCATCCAGACCGCGTCCGAGTCCTCGTTTTTTCACAGCCATGGGTATTTCCTTATGCGGTTGCGGTGTGGGCACTTGCGCGCTGGCGGCGTACCAATTCGCCGGCCAGCGCCAGGTAGGCAATGGCACCACGGGATTGCTTGTCATACACCAGCGCCGGCATGCCGAAGCTCGGTGCCTCGGCCAGGCGCACGTTACGCGGGATGACCACGTCGTAGAGCTGGTCTGGAAAATGCTGTTTGAGCTGCGCCGAGACATCGTTGGTCAGGCTGATGCGCGGGTCGTACATGGTGCGCAGCAGGCCTTCGATCTTCAGCTTGGGATTCAAAATCTCGGCGATGCGCTGAATGCTGTTGACCAGGTCGCTCAAGCCCTCCAGCGCGTAGTACTCGCACTGCATGGGGATGATCACCCCATCGGCGGCCACCAGGGCGTTGACCGTGAGCATCGACAGCGCCGGCGGGCAGTCGATGAGGATGTAATCGTAATTCTCGCGGATCGGCGCCAGTGCGTAACGCAGGCGGCTTTCCTTCATTTTCATTTCCAGCAGCGAGACTTCAGCAGCGGTCAGATCGCGGTTGGCCGGCAGCAGTTGGTAGCCGCCGTGCTCGGAGAACTGCATGGCATCGACCAGGTTGCATTCGCCGATCAGCACGTCATAGATCGAATGCTCCAGGCCGTGTTTATCCACACCACTGCCCATGGTCGCGTTGCCCTGGGGGTCGAGGTCGATCAGCAGCACACGGCGCTTGGTCGCCACCAGCGAGGCAGCCAGATTGATGCAGGTGGTGGTTTTGCCCACGCCGCCTTTCTGGTTAGCGATTGCGAATACCTTAGCCATGCTGCGTTCCCCCTAAACCGAGCGACGCAGTATCAACAGATGGCGCTGACCTTGGCAACCGGGAACCTTGAGTACATGAGTGGCGGTGAGACGAAAGTCCGCTGGCAGGGCCTGCAGCTCGTCATCCGGGTGTACGCCTTTCATCGCCAGCCACTGGGTATGGCCATCACCGAGATGGCGAGTCCAGTTGCTGAAATCTTCCAGCGAGCTGAACGCCCGTGAGCAGATACCGCTGAACGGCTGCTCGGGACGGAATTCTTCAACGCGGCTGTGGATAATTTGCAGGTTGGCCAGTTTCAACTCCAGCTTTACCTGAGTCAGGAAGCGGGTCTTCTTGCCGTTCGAATCCAGCAGGGTGAACTGCCGCTCGGGAAACAAGATGGCCAGAGGAATCCCCGGCATGCCGCCGCCGCTGCCGACGTCCAGCCAGTTATCCCCAGCCTCGGCGACGAAAGGCACCACGGAGAGGCTGTCGAGCAGATGGCGCGACACCATTTCATTGGGATCGCGCACTGCGGTGAGGTTGTAGGCCTTGTTCCACTTGATCAACAGGGCCAGATAGGCCAGCAACTGCTCGTGTTGCTCGGTGCTGAGTTCAACACCCAACTCCAGAGCGCCCTGGCTCAGTTCTTCGGCGTGACGTGCGGTGACCAACGACATCAGGCGCTGTGCTCCAACTGCTGACCGGCAGTACGCTTTTTCAGGTGGATCAGCAGCAGGGAAATTGCTGCCGGGGTAACGCCGGGAATCCGCGAGGCCTGGCCGAGAGTTTCCGGGCGGCTGTTGCCGAGCTTGTGCTGGATTTCCTTGGACAGCCCAGAAATCCCTGCGTAGTCGATATCGAGCGGCAGTTTGGTGTCTTCACTGGCGCGAAGGCGGGCGATTTCGTCCTGCTGGCGGTCGATATAGCCGGCGTACTTGGTCTTGATCTCCACCTGTTCGGCCACCTGCGGGTCCTGCGCACCGCCGCCGGTGATGGTTACCAGTCCGGCGTAATCGATTTCCGGGCGGGCCAGCAGGTTGAGCAGGTTGTATTCGTGGGTCAGCGGCGTGCCGAAGTGGGCAGCAATCGCATCGCCCTGAGGCGTACCCGGGCGTACCCAGGTGCTTTTCAGGCGCTGTTCTTCCATTTCGATGGCTTCGCGCTTGGTTTCGAACGCGGCCCAGCGCACATCATCAACCAGACCCAGATCGCGGCCTTTCTCGGTCAGGCGCAGGTCGGCGTTGTCCTCGCGCAGGATCAGCCGGTATTCGGCGCGCGAAGTGAACATGCGGTACGGCTCCTGGGTACCCAGGGTAATCAGGTCGTCGACCAGCACGCCGATGTAGGCCTCATCGCGACGCGGACACCAGCTGTCCTTGCCCTGGGCCCGAAGCGCAGCGTTGCAACCCGCGAGCAAACCTTGCGCGCCGGCTTCTTCGTAACCAGTGGTGCCGTTGATCTGCCCGGCGAAGAACAGCCCGGCAATCACCTTGGTTTCCAGGCTGTACTTGAGATCACGCGGGTCGAAGTAGTCGTACTCGATGGCGTAGCCGGGACGCACGATATGCGCGTTTTCCATGCCACGGATGCTGCGCACGATCTGCAATTGCACATCAAAGGGCAGCGAGGTGGAGATGCCATTGGGGTACAACTCGTGGGTATTCAGGCCTTCGGGCTCGATAAATACCTGGTGGCTGTCCTTGTCGGCGAAGCGGTGGATCTTGTCTTCGATCGACGGGCAATAGCGCGGGCCGACCCCTTCGATCACCCCGGAATACATCGGCGAACGATCGAGGTTGGCTGCGATGATTTCGTGGGTACGCGCGTTGGTGTGAGTGATCCAGCAGCTGACCTGGCGCGGTTGCTGCTCGGCACGACCGAGGAAGGACATCAGCGGCGTTGGCGTATCACCTGGCTGCTCGGTCATCACCGAGAAATCCACCGAACGTCCGTCGATGCGTGGCGGCGTACCGGTCTTCAGTCGACCGACGCGCAGCGGCAATTCGCGTAGACGTTGCGCCAGGGCAATCGACGGTGGGTCGCCAGCGCGGCCGCCGGAGTAATTCTGCAGCCCTATGTGGATAAGTCCACCGAGGAAGGTGCCTGTGGTCAACACTACGGAATCCGCGAGGAAACGCAGGCCCATCTGGGTGACAACGCCTTTGACTTCGTCGTTTTCGACGATCAGGTCATCGGCTGCCTGCTGAAATATCCACAGGTTGGCCTGGTTTTCCAGAGTTTCGCGAATCGCGGCTTTGTACAGCACGCGATCAGCCTGGGCGCGAGTGGCGCGTACTGCTGGGCCCTTGCGGCTGTTCAGTACACGGAACTGGATACCACCTTTGTCGGTGGCTTCAGCCATGGCGCCGCCGAGGGCGTCGATTTCCTTGACCAGGTGGCTCTTGCCGATCCCGCCAATCGCCGGGTTGCAGCTCATCTGCCCGAGTGTTTCCACGTTATGGGTCAGCAGCAGGGTTTTTACCCCCATGCGTGCAGCTGCCAACGCAGCTTCGGTACCGGCATGACCGCCGCCGATGACGATCACCTGAAAACGGGAAGGGAAATCCACCACGCACCTCGTGCCTGTTGAGAAATGGGGGGCTTTTTGGGTTGAAAAGCGGGAAAGGCGGCAAGTATAGGGATTTAGCCGGTGTGAAAGAAGCCTTTTGCACAAAAAATAGCCAGTTCGCTTTGGCTCTGTTCGGCCGTGTCGGTTAATAAAGAATAAAAGAGAGAATTTTTATAAAGCCTTGTTTATATGTTTATTACTTAGCAACAGCATTTCTGTGGATAGATTGCTACAGACCAATAGATTCAGAGCCTACAGCGTTTAAAAAGTCTGTGCTGATCCTGCCATCTGCCTGTTCAGTTGCCGTACGCAAGCTGTGGATGAAATGCATGGTTATCCACAGGGGCCGTTATCCTCAGTTTTATCACCGGGTTATAGGCAGGGCTTAGGCCCGGTTTTCCACAGGGCTTAGGTGGATAAATAAGTGGTTGTGCATGCATTTTTCGCCCAGGCGAAGGCCTTCCCGAACGACATTAGTTGGGATTTCAGGACGCAGGAGGGACTAGACGCAGGGAAGATGTTTCAAATTTGAGAGGGTTTCAGATGCTGCGTAACCCATCAAGCGAAGTAAAGCGGCAAGGTATGCGCGTTATAGGCGGCTAATTTGCGCCGCTCTGAGGATAGGGTTAGAGGCCATTGTCACCTTCGACTCGACCTATTGAGGTTGAAACGCTTATGACTTGCCGTTGGCCTTGCACCTGATAATCCTGACCTTCACCATCTGAATCAGGTCGTTTTATCCATAGCTGAGCGTGCAAACCATGCTCGGCAGAATAGCTACCAAACCAGTTCGCCAATCTGCCTACATGGCAATGACCATCAAGAATGACGGCCATATCGGCAACGATCTCGTAGGTGTAGTGGCCGGGCCCAAAGCCGTAATAGTCGCCATGCTGCTGCTCCTTTGTGGCCACAGGAATTGGGCAGAGCGGGTTTGCCCGGCCGCCCGGATCGTTTTCCTGTTCGGCATCGACAACGCGTAGAGCTTGGCTCAACGCCGCATGATGCATCTCGCTCAACTCGATCTGAGTGGCTGCCGCATAATCTGTCTGCACTTTAGGGATGGATAATTGGTAGCGATAGTTCAGGGTCAGGGTGGGTACCTCGCCGGCAGGTGCTAGCGGGGGCAACAGATAGAGATAGTCGATGCCGTAGTAACCGACACGGTAGGCGGCATAACGCCGTCCGCGCAGCTCTATCCAGTAATCCGCCTGATTTGCGCCACGTCCATTCAGCGAATATAGATAACCGGGTGGGTCACCTTCGGAGCGACTATCGTGATCAACTGGCTGGCTGCTGATAAAGCGGTCGCCGTGGCGTTGCAGCGTACCTATATAAGAGAACAACCCGGTGCCACCGTAGTAGGTGTCGATCACAAGGTCGCGCAAGCCGTCGCCATTTAGATCGACTAGGGTATAGCTGGTGTTGCCGTTCTCGCCGATTGTTTCTACGTCAGAGGCCAGCAGGGCCTGCCATTCATCCAAGCTGACCCCATCCGGACGCTGTTTGGGAAAAAGAGCCGGGTCTAGATAGGCCGCTTGATCATCGTGAATGTTGTGAAATTGGGTTTTCACCGATTTGATCAGCAGACTTTCCAGTACTGACTCGAGGGGAAACTCAGCGTTGGCTCTGCTTGCCTGTTCCACAGCCAGGCGCAAATCTTCCAGTGCTAGCCTGTCAATTTCATCAGGGCGATAGACAAGGTAATTGCGCAACTGCGCATGTAAAGCAGCCAGCCGGTCGGTGTACTCCTGCGTCAGGCAGTCTTGGGCGTCCAAGCATCGGTCGCGCTTTTTCAGCCAGGCGCGTTGCGCCTGTCGTAGTGCGGGAAGTTCCTGTGGATAACCTTCTGCAAGGTTGCTATAGAGCTCTCCCATACGTACATCGAGCCGGTGTAGGTTGGGACTGGCGCAGGTAGCTCGCTCGCTTACAGTGGAAGCAAGCTGACAGTTCATACCAGCAGCCGATAGCGTGCTGTGTAGAACCAGTAGTGCGATACCTAACGACAATGATGGAAAGTTCATTAGAGGCCACTCCGTGGCTACTTACCAATACAAAAACTGGAAAAGATCCGCCCCAGTAGGTCATCGGAACTGAACGCGCCGGTGATTTCGCCCAGGGCCTGCTGAGCCATACGCAGGTCTTCAGCCAGCAACTCGCCAGCGCCTGCCAGGGTCAGCTGGGCATGGCCGTGTTCCAGATGTGTGGAGGCCTGACGCAATGCTTCCAAGTGGCGTCTCCGCGCACTGAAGCTGCTCTCTGAGGTCTGTTCATAACCCATACAGGCCTTGAGGTGTTCCCTCAGCAGGTCCAGGCCCTCGGTGGATTTGGCCGACAGGCTGATGGTGACGTGGCCGTCATTGCACACCTCCAGCACCACCGACTCGCCGGACAAGTCGGCCTTGTTGCGAATCAGCGTGACCTTGGCCGGATCAGGGCGTTGGTCGAGAAACTCCGGCCACAGGGCAAAGGGGTTGTCGGCTTCGGGGGCTGTAGCATCCACCACGAGCAAAATGCGGTCGGCTTCACCAATGGCTTTCAGCGCGCGCTCGACGCCGATGCGTTCGACCTGATCCTCGGTATCACGCAAGCCGGCTGTGTCCACCACGTGCAGCGGCATGCCATCGATGTGGATATGTTCGCGTAGCACGTCGCGGGTGGTGCCGGCGATCTCGGTAACGATGGCCGCCTCGCGACCGGCCAGGGCATTGAGCAGGCTGGACTTGCCGGCATTGGGGCGGCCGGCGATCACTACAGTCATGCCATCGCGCAGCAGGGCCCCTTGGCCGGCCTCACGCAGCACACCGGCAAGGTCGGCACGCACGCCATCGAGCAGGCTGAGTACATGGCCATCGGCGAGAAAGTCGATTTCCTCTTCGGGGAAGTCGATGGCCGCTTCCACATAGATGCGCAGGCTGATCAGCCGCTCGGTCAGGCCATGCACGCGACGCGAGAACTCGCCTTGCAGCGAGCGCAATGCATTGCGCGCTGCCTGCTCGGAGCTGGCTTCGATCAGGTCGGCAATCGCCTCGGCCTGGGCCAGGTCGAGTTTGTCATTGAGAAAGGCCCGTTCGCTGAACTCACCAGGACGCGCCAGGCGTGCGCCGAGTTGTACACAGCGGCGCAGCAGTAGATCGAGCACCACGGGCCCGCCATGGCCTTGTAGTTCCAAGACGTCTTCGCCGGTAAAGGAGTTGGGGCCGGGGAAGTACAGGGCCAGGCCTTCATCCAGCACCTGCTTGGCGTCGGCGAAGAACGGCCCATAGTGGGCGTAGCGTGGTTGCAGCTCGCGTTGGCAGATCGCCTGCGCCAATGTGCCGGCCAGCGGCCCGGAAACACGCACGATGCCAACGCCACCCCGGCCCTGGGCAGTAGCGACGGCGGCAATGGTTTCAGCAACGGGTGGCATGCGCTTCTCCTGAATACGACATAGCAAAACGCCCCTGAAAAGGGGCGTTTGTTACAGCTTAGAAGCAATCACTGCTTAGGCGTCTGCGGCCTTGGCTGCGGCTTCGATCTTGCGGGTAATGTACCACTGCTGGGCGATGGACAAGACGTTGTTGACCACCCAGTACAGCACCAGACCAGCCGGGAACCAGAGGAAGAAGAAGGTGAAGATGATTGGCATCATTTTCAGTACCTTGGCTTGCATCGGGTCCGGCGGCGTCGGGTTGAGCTGCTGCTGGATAAACATGGTTGCGCCCATGATGATCGGCAGGATAAAGAACGGGTCTTTGATCGCCAGGTCGGTTATCCACAGCAGCCACGGCGCTTGGCGCATTTCCACGGATTCCAGCAGCACCCAGTAGAGCGCGAGGAATACCGGCATCTGCACTAGGATCGGCAAGCAGCCGCCCAGCGGGTTGATCTTCTCTTTCTTGTAAAGCTCCATCATCGCCTGGGACATCTTCTGGCGATCATCACCGTGCTGCTCTTTCAGCTGAGCGAGTTTCGGTGCAACGGCACGCATGCGCGCCATGGACTTGTAGCTGGCGGCGGACAGCGGGAAGAAGATCAGCTTGATGATCACGGTCAACATGATGATCGACCAGCCCCAGTTGCCGAGCAGGTTGTGGATAACTTCCAGCAGCCAGAAGATCGGCTGAGCCAGGAACCACAGAATGCCGTAGTCGACAGTCAGCTCAAGACCTGGAGACAGGGTCTTCAGATGGCCTTGTAGCTTCGGGCCGGCATACAGAATTGCACTGGTTTCGCCTTGAGCGCCGGCAGCAACCTGAATGGCCGGGCCGGTAAAGCCGACAATGTAGTTGCCTTGGCTGTCTTTACGGGTCTGTACTTGGTTAGTGCTGTCTTTGCTTGGAATCCAGGCAGTGACGAAGTAATGCTGTAGCCAGGCAACCCAGCCTCCTTGAACGGTTTCTTTGAAGGCTTGTTTGTCGATGTCTTTCATCGACACTTTTTTGTACGGCTCTTCGGTAGTCCACAGTGCGCCACCGAGGTAGGTCGCAGTGCCGGTGGCAGTGGTGGAGGACGGATCGTCGCTGCCATCACGCTTGAGCTGGGCAAACATGTTGCCACTCCAGGCCTGACCACTCTGGTTGTCGATCAGGTAGCTGACGGTCACCTGATAGGACGATGGATCAACGCAGCCGGGTTTCTTCTGCTGTTGGTCCTTGGCCGCACATTCAGCGTTCAGACCACGTTTGAAGGTGAAGCGCTTGATGTAGTTGACGCCGTCTTCGCTGAGTTTGAGGTCAACCTGCAGCTGATCCTGGCCGTCGGCCAGTTCATAGCTCTTCTGTTCGCTGCTCCAAAGAGCACGACCGCTGGATTTGTCCGGCGCATTGCTGCCGATCAAACCGCTCTGTGCCAGGTAGGTACGCTCACCGCCGTTGTCGAACAGCTGGAAAGGTACATCCGGACGATCCTGACGACGTGGGTACTGCGGCAAACGCAGTTGCACCACATCACCACCGCGCGGATCGATGGCCAGATCCAGCACATCGGTCTTCACACGAATCAGTTCATCGCTGGCAGCAGCAGGTACGGCACTGATGGCGCTGGGTTCAACGGCAGTGGTGGCGCTCGGAATATCATCGCCGCCTGCTGGGGTTGAGGTCGCGGCAGTGGTATCCGGCAAGCCGGGTACAGTGCTGCTGGTCGCGGCAATTTCTGTCGGCAGGGCAGCTTGACCGTAGTCCTGGTTCCACTGGAGAACCATCATATAGGACACGATTGCCAGGGCGACGATCAGGATCGAGCGTTGAATATCCATGATTATTCGGCCATCGAAGAGGAACGGGAGGTTTTCACGCAGGGAACCGGGTCG
>JBIHZW010000337.1:0-3691 GCA_044240245.1 Pseudomonas sp.
AGCACCTTGGTCCCGTTGCCGAACTGGTCGAATTCGAACACGCCAACCGGGCCGTTCCACAGAATGGTCTTCGAGGACTTCAGCAGCTCGGCGAACTGCGCCGCGGTCTGCGGGCCGATGTCGAGGATCATGTCGTCTTCAGCCACATCGGCGACCAACTTGACGGTGGCTTCGGCGTCTTCGGCGAAGGCTTTGGCGACTACCACGTCAACCGGCAACGGCACGCTGACCTTGGCCGCGATGGCTTTGGCGGTATCAACCAGATCGGCTTCATACAGCGACTTGCCCACCGGGAAACCGGCGGCAGCAAGGAAGGTGTTGGCGATGCCGCCGCCGACGATCAGCTGGTCGCAGATCTGGCTCAGGCTATTCAGCACATCGAGCTTGGTCGACACCTTGGAGCCAGCAACAATGGCGGCCATTGGCTTGGCCGGATTACCCAGCGCCTTGCCCAGGGCGTCCAGCTCGGCAGCCAGCAGCGGGCCGGCGCAGGCAACCTTGGCGAACTTGGCCACGCCATGGGTCGAACCCTCGGCGCGGTGAGCGGTGCCGAAGGCGTCCATAACAAATACGTCGCACAGGGCGGCGTATTGCTGGGCCAGCTCGTCAGCGTTCTTTTTCTCGCCCTTGTTAAAGCGCACGTTCTCGAACAGCACGATCTCGCCAGCCTTGAGCTCGACACCGTTCAGGTAGTCCGCCACCAGCGGCACGTCGCGGCCCAGAGCCTTGCTCAGGTAGTCAGCGACTGGTTTGAGGCTGTTCTCTTCGCTGAACTCACCTTCGGTCGGGCGCCCCAGGTGCGAGCAGACCATCACGGCTGCGCCCTTCTCCAGCGCCAGCTTGATGGTCGGCAGGGAGGCGAGGATGCGCGCGTCGCTCTTCACCACGCCGTCTTTTACCGGCACGTTGAGGTCTTCGCGGATCAGCACGCGCTTACCGGCGAGGTCGAGGTCGGTCATCTTCAGAACGGTCATGTAATCAGTCCTTCACGGGGGCTGGAGTAGTCAGGGAAAGAAAGTGTTCGGCGACATCGAGCATGCGGTTGGCAAAGCCCCACTCGTTATCGAACCATGCCAGCAGGTTGACCAGACGCGGGCCGGAGACGCGGGTCTGGCTGCCGTCGACAATCGCCGAATGCGGGTCATGATTGAAATCACAGCTGGCGTGCGGCAGTTCGGTGTAGGCCAACAGGCCTCTTAGCGGGCCGCTCTCGGCCGCCTGACGCAACACGGCGTTGATCTCGGCCGCCGAGGTATCGCGAGCGGTCTGCAGGGTGATATCCAGGCACGAGACGTTTACCGTCGGTACGCGAATAGCTTTGGCCTGAATGCGCCCGCTTAGTTCCGGCAAGAGGCGCTCAATACCGCGGGCCAGACCGGTGGACACCGGAATCACCGACTGAAAGGCCGAGCGCGTACGGCGCAGGTCTTCGTGGTGGTAGGCGTCGATCACCGGCTGATCGTTCATCGCCGAGTGGATGGTGGTGATCGACACGTAGTCGATGCCCACCGTCTCGTTGAGCAACTTGAGCAGCGGCACGCCGCAGTTGGTGGTGCAGGAGGCATTCGACACCAGCAGCTCGCGGCCAGTCAGGCAATCCTGATTGACCCCGTAGACCACCGTAGCGTCGATATCCGCCTCGCTGGCCATCGGTTGCGACAACAGCAGGCGTGGCGCGCCAGCATCGATAAAGCGCTGGGCATCGGCACGACTGGTGTACTGACCGGAACATTCCAGCAACAGGTCGATATCCAATGCGGCCCAATCGACGCCTTCCGGCGTCGCCTGGCGCAGCACCTGCACGCAGTCGCCATTGATATGCAGGCAATCGCCGTCGACCTTCACCTCGCCGGGAAAACGCCCGTGGGTAGAGTCGAAGCGCGTCAGGTATTCGATGCTGGCCTGGTCGGCCAGATCATTCAGCGCAACGATTTCCAGCTGCGCCCCCGCGCCCCGCTCATGCAGCGCACGCAGCACGCAGCGGCCGATACGGCCGTAGCCGTTGAGGGCGATTCGATAGGGGCGCTTGGACATGGCGATCTCGATGGGGAAGCGGAGATGGCTGAGCCGCAGAGTGCGGCCCAACCATCATGCAGCGGATCAGGCGTCCAGCAGTTCGGCGGCGGTTTCCAGGATGTTTTCGACGGTGAAGCCGAATTCCTCGAACAGCGCTGGGGCCGGGGCGGACTCACCGAAGGTGGTCATGCCGATGATGCGGCCTTCCAGACCGACGTACTTGTACCAGTAGTCGGCATGCGAGGCCTCGATGGCGATACGCGCGCCCACCTGCACCGGCAGCACGACCTGCTTGTAGCCGGCGTCCTGCTGATCGAACACGCTGGTGGACGGCATCGATACCACACGCACCTTGCGGCCTTGCTCGCTGAGCTTGTCAAACGCGGCGACGGCCAAACCGATTTCCGAACCGGTGGCGATCAGGATCAGCTCCGGCTCGCCAGCGCAGTCCTTCAATACATAACCACCACGGGCGACATCGGCCAGCTGCTGGGCGCTGCGCGACTGGTGCGGCAGATTCTGTCGACTGAAGATCAGCGCGGACGGGCCGTCGTTACGCTCGATGGCGTATTTCCAGGCCACCGCCGATTCCACAGCGTCGCATGGGCGCCAGGTGTCGAGATTCGGCGTGCCACGCAGGCTGGCCAGCTGCTCGATTGGCTGGTGAGTCGGGCCGTCTTCACCTAGACCGATGGAGTCGTGGGTAAACACGAACAGCACGCGCTGCTTCATCAGCGAGGCCATGCGCACGGCGTTGCGCGCGTATTCCATAAAGATCAGGAAGGTCGCGCCGTACGGCACGAAGCCGCCATGCAGGGCCACGCCGTTCATGATCGCGCTCATGCCGAACTCGCGCACGCCGTAGAACATATAGTTGCCGGACGCGTCGTCAGCCGACACGCCCTTGCAGCCTTTCCACAGGGTCAGGTTGGAGCCGGCGAGATCCGCCGAGCCACCGAGGAATTCCGGCAGCAGCGGGCCGAACGCGTTCAGGGCGTTCTGGCTGGCCTTGCGGCTGGCGATGGTTTCGCCCTTCTCGGCAACTTCCTGGATATAGGCGGCGGCTTTCTCGGCGAAATCGGCCGGCAGCTCACCGGCGACACGGCGCTTGAACTCGCGAGCCAATTCAGGATGGACGGCGGCGTAAGCAGCGAAGCGCTGATCCCACTCGGCCTCGGCGGCGGCACCGGCTTGCTTGGCGTCCCACTCGGCGTAAATTTCGGCGGGGATTTCGAACGGGCCGTGATTCCAGCCAAGAGTGGCGCGAGTCAGGGCGATTTCATCATTGCCCAGCGGTGCGCCGTGGCACTCTTCCTTGCCCTGCTTGTTCGGCGAGCCGAAGCCGATGGTGGTTTTGCAGCAGATCAGGGTCGGACGGTCGCTGGTCTTGCGCGCGGTCTCGATGGCGATCTTGATTTCGTCGGCGTCGTGACCGTCGACATTGCGGATCACTTGCCAGCCGTAGGCTTCGAAGCGCGCCGGGGTGTCGTCAGTGAACCAGCCATGCACTTCGCCGTCGATGGAGATGCCATTGTCGTCGTAGAAGGCGACCAGCTTGCCCAGGCCCAGAGTACCGGCCAGCGAGCAGACTTCATGGCTGATGCCTTCCATCATGCAGCCGTCGCCGAGGAAGGCGTAGGTGAAGTGATCAACGATCTGGTGGCCGTCGCGGTTG
>JBIHZW010000338.1:0-3682 GCA_044240245.1 Pseudomonas sp.
CGCGCGGGTTAAATGGCTTGGCCAGGTAATCGTCGGCGCCCAGTTCCAGGCCCTGGATACGGCTGGCCTCGTCGCCCTTGGCGGTGAGCATGATGATTGGCACCTGGTTGTTCGCCTCGCGCAGGCGGCGGCAGGCGGACAGGCCGTCCTCGCCCGGCAGCATCAGGTCGAGCACCACCAGGTTGAAGAGCTCGCGGGCCAGCAGACGGTCCATCTGCTCGACGTTTTCCACCGCGCGCACACGGTAGCCCTGCTCGTCGAAGAAGCGCTCAAGCAGGCGGCGTAGACGGGCATCGTCATCGACGATCAGGATTTTTTCGCCTTCAGCGGGAAGTGCAGTGCTGCTCATTCAGGGCTCCTTGACCAGGCCTCCGCCGGGCGCGGGCGCGCTGGCAGGGTGCAATGGCCGGCATTATGGCTCAGGAGCCGCAGCCGACGTGCAGCCCATTGTTAGCAGATTTTTCCCCGACTGGTTCCCGGCGCACTGCCGGGCAGTGTTTATAATGCGCGGCTTTCGTGTCTGGCCCGTGGTCTGCGTGGCTGGTTTTTCGTTTCAGTGTGGGTAGCTTTTTATATGCTCAGCATCAACAACCGCATCGCCGAAGAACTGGGCGTACGCCCGCAACAGGTCGCCGCCGCCGTGGCGCTGCTCGATGAAGGCTCCACCGTGCCGTTTATCGCGCGCTACCGTAAAGAGGTCACCGGCAGCCTCGATGACACCCAGCTGCGCAACCTGGAAGAGCGCCTGCGCTACCTGCGCGAGCTCGACGAGCGCCGCGCCAGCATCCTCGCCAGCATCGAGGAACAGGGCAAACTGACACCCGAGCTGACCCGCGAAATCAACCTGGCCGAAACCAAGACCCGCCTCGAAGACTTGTACCTGCCGTTCAAGCAAAAGCGCCGCACCAAGGGCCAGATTGCCCTGGAAGCCGGCCTCGGCGAGCTGGCCGACGCGCTATTCAATGATCCGACCCTGAATCCCGAGAGTGAAGCCGAGCGCTTTATCGACGCCGACAAAGGCTTTGCCGACATCAAGGCCGTGCTCGAAGGCGCCAAGTACATCCTGATGGAGCGCTTCGCCGAGGATGCCAACCTGCTGGCCAGCCTGCGCAGCTACCTCAAGGACAACGCCATCCTCAGCGCCCGCGTAGTCGCCGGTAAAGAGAACGAAGGCGCCAAGTTCCGTGATTACTTCGAGCACGACGAGAAGCTCAAGGGCGCACCGTCGCACCGCGCCCTGGCGATTTTCCGTGGGCGTAACGAAGGCATTCTCAGCGCCAGCCTGAAAGTCGGCGACGAGCTGCCCGGCAGCATGCACCCCTGCGAAGGCATGATCGGCGAGCGCTTCGGCATCAGTGCCCGTGGCCGCGCCGCCGACAAATGGCTGGGCGAAGTGGTGCGCTGGACCTGGAAGGTCAAGCTCTACACCCACCTGGAAACCGACCTGTTCGGCGAGCTGCGCGAAGCCGCCGAAGACGAAGCGATCAACGTGTTCGCCCGCAACCTGCACGACCTGCTGCTGGCTGCGCCGGCCGGCCCACGCGCCACTCTGGCGCTAGACCCGGGCCTGCGTACCGGCTGCAAGGTGGCGGTAGTCGATGCCACCGGCAAGGTGCTGGAAACCTCCACGGTTTACCCGCACGCGCCGCGCAACGATTGGGACGGCACATTGGCGATCCTCGCCAAGCTGTGCGCCAAGCACGCCGTTGACCTGATCTCGATCGGCAACGGCACCGCCAGCCGCGAGACCGACAAGCTGGCCGCTGACCTGATCAAGAAGCTGCCCGGTCTGAATCTGACCAAAGTCATGGTGTCTGAGGCCGGCGCCTCGGTGTACTCCGCCTCGGAACTGGCCGCCAAGGAATTCCCGGACATGGACGTGTCGCTGCGCGGCGCCGTGTCCATCGCCCGTCGCCTGCAAGATCCGCTGGCCGAGCTGGTGAAGATCGACCCGAAATCCATTGGTGTCGGCCAGTACCAGCACGATGTGTCGCAGCTGAAACTGGCGCGCTCGCTGGATGCGGTGGTCGAGGACTGCGTAAACGCCGTCGGCGTCGATGTGAACACCGCCTCCGCCGCGTTGCTGGCACGCATCTCCGGGCTGAACACCACCCTGGCGCAGAATATCGTCGCGCACCGCGATGCCAACGGCGCGTTCACCAGCCGCGCCGACCTGCTCAAGGTGCCGCGCCTGGGCGACAAGACCTTCGAACAGGCCGCTGGCTTCCTGCGTGTAATGAACGGCAGCAACCCGCTGGACGCCTCCGCCGTGCACCCGGAAACCTACCCGCTGGTGCAGCGTATCGCCGCCGACACCGGCCGTGATATCCGCTCGCTGATAGGCGATTCGGGCTTCCTCAAGCGCCTCGATCCCAAGCAGTTCACCGACGATAAATTCGGCCTGGTAACCATCGGCGATATCTTGAGCGAGCTGGAAAAACCCGGCCGCGACCCGCGTCCCGAGTTCAAGACCGCCGAGTTCCAGGAAGGCGTGGAAACCCTCAACGACCTCAAACTGGGCATGATGCTCGAAGGCGTGGTGACCAACGTGACCAACTTCGGTGCCTTCGTCGATATCGGCGTGCACCAGGACGGTCTGGTGCATATCTCGGCGCTGTCGGAGAAGTTCATCAAAGACCCGCACGAGGCGGTCAAGGCCGGCGACGTGGTCAAGGTCAAGGTCATGGAAGTCGACATCCCGCGTAACCGCATCGCCCTGTCGATGCGCATGGGCGACACCCCCGGCGAGAAGATCGAAGGCCCGCGCGGCGGCGCACGTGGTGGCAAGCCGGCCGGCAATGCACCGCGCAGCGAACGCCATTCCAGCCAGGAAAAACCTGCGCCGGCCAGCGGCGGCATGGCGGCGCTGTTTGCCAATGCCAAACAGCTGAAGAAATAAGCCAACGCCCACCGGTACACGGACATACGCCGTATGTCCGGGTTTCCCGCAGGGCCACGCGCCTAGCCCCTCCCGCGTCGCCCTGACGCAAATGCACTGCGCCCAGCTATAACCTTCTTCACCCGCCTCGGGTTATAAAGCGCTATCGACCGGCTAAACCGGTTTTCTCGCCCCCTTGTAGAGCACGCTTGTCGTCCCCATATTGAGGCGAACGATGCGTGAAGGAATGCAATCTTGAGCGACCTGTTACCCCGCCGCCTGGCCCAGCTTGGCGAGCGCGCCAACCTCTCCCTGCTTTCCCAATGCCTGCACGGGATCGAGCGCGAATGCCTGCGCGTCGATGGCGACGGCCAGCTGGCGCTGACCCCGCACCCGGCCGCCCTCGGCTCGGCGCTGACCCACACGCAGATCACCACCGACTACTCCGAATCGCTGCTGGAATTTATCACCCCGGCCGAGCCTGATCCGGCGGCGACCCTGGCCGATCTGGAGCAGATCCACCGGTTCGCCTACAGCAAGCTGGATGGCGAATACCTGTGGAGCCCGTCCATGCCCTGCGCCCTGCCGGACGAAGAGACGATCCCGATCGCCCGTTACGGCAGCTCGCATATCGGCGAACTCAAGTACGTCTACCGCAAGGGCCTAGCCCTGCGTTACGGCAAAACCATGCAGTGCATCGCCGGCATTCACTACAACTTCTCCCTGCCCGACGCGCTGTGGCAGCTACAGCAGCAGGCCGAAGGCGATACGCGCAGCGCGCGGGATTATCAGTCGGCGCGCTAT
>JBIHZW010000090.1:0-12668 GCA_044240245.1 Pseudomonas sp.
CTGGCGCAGCAGCTCGGCATGCCCGTACTTTATCCAGAAGCCCTTGGCCGCCACGCCCATGGGGTGCGCCAACAGCACTGCACCCTTGGCCTCTTCCGTGTGCGCCGACGCTAGCAATGCAGAGATACGCGAGCCCGATTGGCTTTCGACAGTCAGGCGCTGCCACTGGCTCTGCTCAACGTCTTCCGGCCAACGCCAGGGCCGGACAAAGCGGCCGAAAAAAGGCTTCTTGAACAGCCGGTATGCCGTGTTCTTCATGCTGAAAATCCCTGTGTTATCGATGATCGTGAGCCGATAAACACAGGCTAGAGCGCAGACATGGCTGCCTCTATGGGCAGAAATGACATATAACATGCGATTTTTACCAGAACGCTGCGCACAGACCGGAGAGTAGACATGCGCGTCACCGTCCTGATGGCCGATCACTGTTCCTCTACCAGCGTGGCCGCGACCCTGGAGTTCTTCGCAACCGCCAATGTGTTGCACCACTATGCGACCGAGAAAAGTGCGCGCCATGAACCCGACCTGGCGCCGCTGTTCACCCTGCAAACCGCGTCAATTGATGGTCACAGCGTGGCCTGCACCGGCGGCCTGCAACTGACTCCGGACAAAGCCCTAGATGAGGTGCACAACCCACAACTGGTTATCGTGCCGGGTTTTATGTTCAACATTCTCGGCGTGCTGCCCGGCCTGGGCAGGATGGTCGAATGGCTGCAGCTGCAGCACCAGCAAGGCAGCTATATCGCCAGCATGTGCACCGGCGCCTTCGTCACCGCCCAGGCCGGGCTGCTGGATGGCCGCTGCGCTACCACGCACTGGCTGTTCAGCGAGCAATTTGCGCGACGCTTCCCCAAGGTGAAGCTGCAACCCGAGCGCACCGTGACCGATGACGGCCAGGTGCTGTGCTCAGGCGGCTCCACGAGCGGCAGTGACCTGTTGCTACATCTGATCCGTAAGTTTTCCTCTCCGCAACTGGCCGCCGAGTGCGCGAAGAAGCTGCTGGTTGATGTCGCCGTACGCAGCCAAACCCCTTACGCCAGCACCACCTTCAAGAAGAACCATACCGACGCCGAGATTCTCAAGATCCAGGTCTGGCTGGAGCATCGCCTGGCGCAGGGCATTGTTATGGAGCAGGTGGCTGAAGAGTTCTGCTTGAGCATGCGCAACTTTATCCGCCGCTTCAAAGCCGCCACTGAGCAAACGCCCATTGAGTACCTGCAGAATTTGCGTATCGAGCGGGCCAAATTCTTACTGGAAAGCAGCCAGCAAGCGTTTGACCAGATCACCCTGCAGGTGGGCTATGACGACGGCAACTCCTTCCGGCGCCTGTTCAAACAACGGGTTGGACTGACCCCTAGTGCGTATCGCAAACGCTTTGAGAATTTGCGCCCATGACAATGACCCAACGGCTGGCAGTAAGCCCTACAAGCCGTGACGCTTAAAGATCTGCGCATAGGTGCCATCGGCACGCATTTCTTCAATCGCCTTGTTGAAGGCATCGGCAATCTGCTGATGCTGCGGATGTTGGCGGCTGACCAGAATATGCAGACCGTTCTCGCTTAACGGCTGCGGCAGAAACTCCAGCTGATTGCGAATCCCGGCCAGGCTGCGGCCCAAGTGATAGCGCGCCACCAGCTCGTCCTCCAGGGTCAACTGCACCCGCCGCGCCTGCAGCATGCGCGCCCCCACTTCAAAGCCGACCACCCCGACCTTGGTCAGGCGGCTGTCCTGATCAAACTCGCTGGAATAGGCATAACCGCGCACCACGGCAATGCTGTAGGGGTACAAATCCGGCAGCTGGCGGAAATTGATCTGACTGCCCTTACGCTGCAGAAAGCGAATGCGGTTGATCAGATAGGGCTGCGAATAATGGCCAAAAACGGCCCGCTCGTCGGTGTACCAGGCGTTGATCAGCACATCGTAGATTTCCTGCTGCAACCCCCGCACCGCGCGCTCCCACGGCACCTGAACATAGCTGGTGGTGTAGCCAGCACGGGTCAGCGCGGTGGTCACCAGGTCGGAGGACACCCCGTTGTTCAGCAGCGTCTGATCATTGAATGGCGGCCAGGGGTCCGCCACCAGACGCAAGGTCTCTGCGGCGTTGCCATACAGGGGTGCCAACAGCGCCCACGACAGCAGGCAGGCACGCAGTCCATTCATCAACGGGGCTCCAGAGAAAACCGAAAGCTAAGCCTAGTCGATCACCGGCGCTTGACCATACGCTAAGATGCGCGCTGTTTTGCGCCCGCCGTGGCGCACGTCGCAGGTTGAGGAAATTGCTGTGCTTACACCCCAGGTCGTGATTATTGGAGCCGGTGCCGCCGGACTTATGTGCGCATTGACGGCTGCCGCGCGCGGCCGTCAGGTACTGCTGTTGGATCACGCCAACAAGGCCGGCAAGAAAATCCTGATGTCCGGCGGTGGGCGCTGCAATTTCACCAATATGTACTGCGAGCCGAGCAACTTTCTCTCGGAAAACCCGCATTTCTGCAAATCCGCCCTGGCGCGCTACACCCAGTGGGATTTTATCGGCCTGGTGGCCAAGCACGGCGTGCCGTACCACGAGAAGAAACTCGGCCAGCTGTTCTGCGATAACAAGGCCAGCGACATCCTCGGTCTGCTGCTCAGCGAGTGCGATGAAGCCGGCGTCGAGCTGCGTCTGGACACCTCGGTGAGCGAGATCAGCAAACTGGACAGCGGCTACCAGCTGCAGACCAGCGCCGGCGCAGTGCGCTGCGAGTCGCTGGTGATCGCCACTGGCGGCCTGTCGATTCCAACCCTCGGTGCCACTGGCTTCGGTTATCAGGTGGCCAAGCAGTTCGGCCACGAGTTGCTGCCAACCCGCGCCGGCCTGGTGCCGTTCACCATCACCGACCCGCAGCTCAAGGAGCTGTGCAACGAGCTGTCCGGCACCTCGGTGGAAGACTGCGTGGTGAGCTGCAACGGGCAGAGCTTCAAGGAAAATATCCTGTTTACCCACCGCGGCTTAAGCGGCCCGGCGATTCTGCAGATTTCCTCGTTCTGGCAACCGGGCGAGGCCATCAGCATCAACCTGCTGCCACATATCGACCTGCCCGAGTGGCTGGCCGAGCAGCAGCGCGAACGTCCCAATAGCGAGCTGAAAACCCTGCTCGCCGAGCTGTTTACCAAAAAGATGGCCGGCCTGCTGGCGGACAACTGGTTCGCCTCCAAACCGATGAAGCAGTACACCCACGCCGAACTCAAGGCGATTGCCGAGCAGCTGGGCGACTGGCAACTGGTGCCGGCCGGCACCGAAGGTTATCGCACCGCCGAGGTCACCCTGGGTGGCGTGGATACCCGCGAGGTGTCATCGAAGACCATGGAGTCGCTGAAATCACCGGGGCTGTATTTTGTCGGCGAAGTGCTGGATGTCACCGGCCATCTGGGTGGCTTCAACTTCCAATGGGCCTGGGCGTCGGGTTACGCGGCTGCGCAATACGTCTAGCCGGCAGCTGCTGACGAGCGGCCGGCTCGCCCCTTACTGCAGCAGCTCGATAAAGCGCTGGGCGAATGTATGCACATCCCCCGGCCAGCGCGCCGACACATAGTTGCCATCGCACACCACCCAGGCCGGGCGACTGTCGCTCGGGCTGTCGCGGTGCAGGCCGCTGACCTTGCGCAGGCGCTGCGGCGCATCCGCCGGTACATCGAGAAAATCCGCAGGGTTGGCCAGGGCGCGACTGACCTCGGCCTGCACGCTCATATAACCCGCCGGCTGGCCCGGCACTTCCCGATAGGTGCGGTAGTAGTCAGGGTCCCAGAAACGCCCGTAGAAACGGGTCAGGTCCCAGGCGCTCTTTTCCATGGCCCAGGTCAGCGCGGTGGTCTTGCGTCCATACAGCGCTGAGCGGCCATCCGTCCCAGGACTGCGCGCCGCCAGCAACACACCATGGCAGATCGCCGCGAGCGGTTTGTTACTGGCGAAGAACGCACCGACAAAGGTCTGCAGGCTCTGACTCTCCAGATAGGCGCGCATGCCACGCGACCAATGCCCGCCGGGCAATAACAGGCCGTCGAAATCTGCGACCTGCAACTGCGGGTAGGCCAACGGCTGGCGGAATTCAGCATCGTCCAGCATGTGTTTATAGGCATCACGGGCGCCCCGGCGCGCGCGTAGCAGCAGACCGAGCAGCTTCAGGCGGCGCAGCCCTGGCAGGCGTGCCCAGGGATCCAGCCCTTCCCCCGTGAGCATCAGCGGATCACCCACAGCAACCTGAGCGTCTGCCGTAGCAAAACGCACCCGGTGACCGGCGGCGCGCAGCAACAGCCAGCTGATGGCGACTTCACTGGGATCAAAGTCGCGATTGGGCAAGACGATCAGGATAGTTTTATTGGGCATGGCAAGGCTCTCGGCGTGATCCCGCGAGCTTAGTCACACCTGCCCACACCGACGAGTGGCCCAGCAGGCCAATGCAGCGACTATCGGCGCTCACTCGCGGCAGCAAACGGGAGAACCGAGCAACCCTAGGGTGCGTCAACAGGTGCGGGGAGGAGCTCCGGAAGCGGCTCACCCGGCAGCCACTTCTGGTGGATCGCGGCAAAGCTGCCGTCGCTTTTCATGTCATCCAGCTCGCGCTGCCAGCGAGCGATAAGGGCGTCGTCGGTGTCGGGCGAGAAGGCGATATAACTGTCGCTGTGCACAAACTCGAAGAGCAGCTGCACCTCGTCCACCTTGATATCGCCCTGCGCCAGCAACGTGCTGAGGGTCAGGTTGTCCAGCACCATCAGCTTGATTCGCCCGCGTTTGAGCATGCTCACCACCTGCGCCGGCCCAGTCACCGGGGTCAGGTTTGTGAAGCCCAGGGCTTGCAGACGTTGATGGCTGTACCAGTCACGTGGCACGGCAATTTCACCGTACTCACGCGCCTCTTCCAGGCTCTTGATCGAGAGAAACGAGCTGCGCAGGGCATAGAAGCTGGCGACGCTGCGCGTCAGCGGGCCGACCCATTTGAACAGCGCCTCGCGCTCACGGGTGCGCATGGTCACGAACAGACCGGTATTGGGCCGAGTCAGGGCCTGCTGATAACCGCGCGCCCAGGGCACCACATTGATCGGCGCGTTCTGCCCGGTGCGCAGCATGATGGCTTGCACCACTTCGGTGGCGAGGCCAGTCGGCTTGCCGTTCTCGCTGAAATTGATCGGTGGGTATTCTTCGGTATACAGGCGCAGGGGTTGCGCCTGCACACTCACGCACAGCAGGCTGACAAGCAGCAGCGAGAGCAATCCACGCACACAGGTGTACAACACGGCAGATGCCTCGCGAATGAGCGGATAGATTTAGCGTAGTCCGGCCGCAGTGATTCACATCACGCAACCGATCAGCGCGACATTTTAATCGGGCCGAGCGCCGCTTGCTGCTGCCAAGTCGACACAGACTCCGTTAGGCTGCTACCTGTTACGGTTGATCAAGGTTGGGCCATGCCGTCCACTGCGCTGCGCCACTCGTTTCGTCGCCTCTGGGCCCAGGACAAATTCAGCTACAGCCTGCGGGTATTTATCGCCCTGAGCGGGGCTTTGTTGCTGTGCTGGTCGCAGGGCTGGATGCATGCGCTGATCCCGTTGTTTCTCGGGATAATCGCCAGCGCCCTGGCGGAAACCGATGACAGCTGGCAGGGCCGGGTGGTGGCGCTACTGGTCACCCTTGGCTGCTTCAGTGTGGCGGCCTATGCGGTGGAATTTCTGTTCCCCTACCCCTGGCTGTTCGTCTGCGCCCTGGCGCTATCGAGCTTTGCCCTGACCATGCTCGGCGCACTCGGCGAACGCTACGCCACCCTCGGCGCGGCCACCCTGATTCTCGCGGTGTACAGCATGATCGGCGTGGAGCAGCGCGGTGGCGCGGCGGGCCTCTGGCAGGAGCCTCTGCTGCTGGTGGCAGGCGCGGCCTGGTATGGCCTGCTGTCGGTGCTGTGGAATGCGCTGTTCGCCAACCAACCGGTGCAGCACAGCCTGGCGCGGCTGTTTCGCGAGCTGGGCCAGTACCTCAAGCTCAAGGCGGCGCTGTTCGAACCGCTGCGTCAGCTGGATGTGGCAGAACGCCGCCTGGCCCTGGCCAAACAGAACGGTCGGGTGGTGGCAGCGCTGAATGCGGCCAAGGAAATCATCCTGCACCGGGTCGGCAATGGCCGGCCGGGGCCGAAGGTCAGCCGCTACCTGAAACTGTACTTTCTTGCCCAGGACATTCACGAGCGCGCCAGTTCCTCGCACTACCCCTACAACGAGCTGGCCGAGGCGTTCTTCCACAGCGATGTGTTGTTCCGTTGCCAGCGCCTGCTGCGCTTGCATGGCGAGGCCTGTCAGCGCCTGGCCCAGGCCATCGAGCTGCGCCAGCCATTCGAGTACCGTGAGCTATGCCGCCAGGCGCTCGACGATTTGCACGACTCCCTCGAACACCTACGCGTGCAGAGCAACCCCGCATGGCGCCATCTGCTGCGTTCCCTCGGCGCCCTGGCCGGCAACCTGCGCAGCCTGGATACGCTGCTGGGCAACGCCAGCAACCCAGACGCCATGGCGGAGCAGCAGGACAGCAGCCTGCTCGACCGCGAGCCGCAGTCACTCAAGGATGTTTGGGAACGCCTGCGCCTGCAGCTGACGCCGACTTCGCTACTGTTTCGCCATGCCCTGCGCCTGTCACTGGCGCTGGCCGCCGGGTACGGCATGCTGCACTGGATTCACCCGACCCAGGGCTACTGGATTCTGCTGACCACGCTGTTCGTCTGCCAGCCGAACTACGGCGCGACCCGGCTCAAGCTGGTGCAGCGCATCAGCGGCACGGTGCTCGGCCTGCTACTCGGCTGGGCGCTGTTTGACCTGTTCCCCAATCCGCTGGTGCAAGCACTGTTCGCGGTGGTCGCCGGGGTGGTGTTCTTTGCCCTGCGCAGCAGCCGCTACACCCTGGCCACGGCTGCAATCACCCTGCTGGTGCTGTTCTGCTTCAACCAGGTCGGCGATGGCTACGGGCTGTTTATTCCACGCCTGGTCGACACCCTGCTCGGCAGCCTGATCGCCGGCCTGGCCGTGCTGCTGATTCTTCCGGACTGGCAGGGCCGCCGCCTGAATCGCCTGCTCGCCAGCACCCTGAGCTGCAACAGCCGCTACCTGCAGCAGATCATCGCTCAGTACGCCAGCGGCAAGCGCGACGACCTGGCCTACCGCCTGGCCCGGCGCAATGCGCACAACGCCGACGCCACGCTGTCGACCACCCTGGGCAATATGCTGATGGAACCGGGGCACTTTCGTAAGGAAGCGGATATCGGCTTTCGCTTTCTGGTGCTCTCGCACACCCTCTTGAGTTACCTCTCGGGCCTTGGCGCGCACCGCGGCGAAACCAGCCTGAGCGGCAGCGACAACTCGCTGCTGGCCAGCGCCAGCCAGTTGGCCGTCAGCCTGGAAGAGATTGCCAGCTGCCTGAACGAGGAGCGCCCGGTGGCCATCCACAGTGACGCCGAAGAACAGCTGGCCGCCGAACTTGAGAAGCTCAGCGACGACCTGGACGACCAGCAACGCCTGGTGCAAACCCAGCTGGCGCTGATCTGCCGCCAGCTCGGGCCGCTGCGCACCCTGGCCGCACATCTACTGAAGAGCCAAGCATGAACAAATCCCAGTTGCTGCAACAGGTAATCGCCCGCCTCGAAGATGACCTGCTGCAAGCCCAGCAGGCGGCGCTGACCGCCTATGAAACGGCGACCCATGAAGAGAATATCGCCGAAAACAAATACGACACCCTCGGCCTGGAGGCGTCTTATCTGGCAACCGGGCAGGCACGCCGCGCCGCCGCCATTCGCCAGACCCTGGCGAACTGGAAGCAGCTTGTGCTGCGCAGCTTTGACCCACAGCTGGGCATCCAGCTTGGAGCGCTGATCGAGCTGAGCGATGACGAAGACCGCCGCCAGTGCCTGTTCCTCGGCCCGGACGGCGCGGCGATGAAACTGCTGCAGGATAGCCAGGCCGTGCAGGTGATCGGCCCGCAAGCGCCCCTCGGGCAGATCCTGCTTGGCAAGACCGTTGGCGACGAAGTGGCCCTACGGCTGGCCAACGGAGTGCAACTGTTGGAGATTCTGTCGGTCGACTAAAGGGCTATCAGCCGATAGCGTTCAAGGGAGACCACTATGCAAGCCAACGTCCAAGAGCTCGAAACACTGTTTCAACAACTGGGTCTCGAGCATGACCAGATCAGCATCGACCTCTTTATCAAGCGCCACTCACCCTTGCCGGAAGACTGCCGACTGGCCGACGCGCCGTTCTGGGACCCAGCCCAGGCAGACTTTCTTCGCCAACAGTTTGTAGCCGACGCCGAATGGGCCGAAGTGGTGGATCAGCTCAACCTACTGCTGCGGGGCTGACAATTCACCGAGCGCACCGGGCAGTTCGCGCCAGGTCAGGTACACCCGCAGGTCAAACTCCAGCTGGTGGTAGCCCGGCAGCATGTATTCGCAGAGTTTGTAGAAGGCCTTGTTGTGCTCGGCCTCTTTCAGATGCGCCAGCTCGTGCACCACGATCATCTGCAGAAATTCCGGCGCGGCCTCGCGAAACAATGAGGCCACGCGGATTTCCTTCTTCGCCTTGAGCTTGCCGCCCTGCACCCGCGAGATCGCCGTATGCAGGCCGAGGGCGCGATGGGTCAGGTCGAGGCGATTGTCGTAGAGCACCTTGTCGATGGCCGGGGCATTGCGCAGATGCTCCTGCTTGAGGCCCTGGATATAGGCGTACAGCGCCTTGTCGCTTTGAATCGCATGCTTGCCGCTGTAGGAACGCGCCAGATAATCGCCCAGGCGCTGCTCGGCAATCAGCTGGCGGATCTTGTCTTGCAGCTGGGCCGGGTAGCCTTGCAGGTATTTAAGCGGGGCCGTCATTTCAGCCACACAACAGCATAAAGGTCGGCAGTGTAACGTCTAGGCGCAGGCCTAGCCCTTCTGGACAACGCCTGCAGGTTGCGTAGGCGCCTGTTTGAGCAGATAGATATGGCTCGAAGCGATCAACGACAGGGCGTTTACCAGGGCCATAAACAGCCCGACACCTACTAGTGCGCCACGATCCAGATCCTCCAAACAGAACAGCAGCAATACACCCGCGATCAGGGCCTGAACAAAGCGCCAGTAGCGAAATACCTGGGCGTAATTCATCACCACTATCCAGCAGCTGAGCAGCGGCGCGAGAAAGATTCCGACCACCAGCAGGTCAGGCACGGCCAGGCGGATACTGCCGCCCATTAACAACACCAGCAGGCAAACACCGACGAACGCCGCATACAGCAGGTTCAGGACCAGGTACAGGCGGTAGCCTGATGGGCGGTCCGCCGATACCACAACAGAGCGGGCAGCCGGCGGCGCGTAGGGGTTGAACTCATCCATGAGGAATGACCTAAAACCAACAGAGTCCCGATTGTCCAAGCACAGCTCTGACGCTTCAAGCGCTATTGCGCAGGCACCACCCGCAGCAGGCGGCCATCGGCACTGTCAGTCAGCAGATACAGCGCACCATCGGGCCCGCCGCGCACATCGCGAATACGCTCGGCCAGCTCTTCAAACATGACTTCTTCACCAGCCAGTTTGCCGTCCTGCAGACGGATGCGGCGCACGCTGCGTTCGGCCAAGGTCGAGGCAAACAGGTCGCCCTGCCACTCGGGGAATAGCGCGCCGCGGTACTGGGTCAGACTCGACGGCGCCACCGAGGGCGTCCATTGCAACAAGGGCTGCTGCAGGCCGGGCAGCTCGGTGTAGGGCGAAATCTGCGCGCCGGTGTAATCCACACCGAAAGTGATCAGCGGCCAGCCATAGTTGTTGCCAGGCTTGATCAGGTTCAGCTCGTCACCGCCGCGCGGGCCGTGCTCGTGGCTGTAGAGGCGCTGCAGCTGGTTGTCATAGACGATGCCCTGCACATTGCGATGGCCCAGGCTGTAGATTTCCGCAGCAGCTCCGGCCTGCGCCACCAGCGGGTTGTCCTTGGGGATGCTGCCATCGCGATTAAGGCGCACGATCTTACCGATATGGTTGCTCGGGTCCTGGGCCTGCTCGCGCAGGTCAAAACCATCGCCCAGGGTCAGCACCAGGGTGTTATCCGGCAACCAGGCCATGCGCCCGCCGTAGTGCGCGGCCCCGGCTTTGGCCGGCTGCGCGCTGAATAGCACCTGTACATCCTGCAGCTGGCCATCGACCAGGCGCGCCTTGGTCAGACGGGTGTTGTTGGCCTCGGTGGCGCCATAGGCGTAGCTCAGGTACAGCTGCTGATTGCTGGCGAACTCGGGGTCAAGCAGCACCTCCATCAGCCCCGCCTGGGCGGCGACAAAACCCTCGGGCACCCCGCCCACTGGTTGCGGATTAAGGCTGCCGTCCTGCTCGATGATGCGCAGGCGACCGACTCGCTCGGTCACCAGCATGCGGCCATCCGGCAGAAAGGCCAGCGACCAGGGGTGCTCCAGGCCTTCGGTCACGGTTTCGATGCGGTAATCCATGGCGTGCACCAGGCTGCTGCCAAGCAGACCAAGCAACAACAGGGCGCGGGACGTATTCAACATGATTCGAGCCTTTTGTTCGCAGAGGGATAAATCAGGATTGCGCTGGCGACGAACGCCGCGCCAACAGGGCAAACAACAGCGCACCCAGGCTGCCGCAGACCATCAGGCCGAGGGTGCCGGCCAGGCTGCGGTTGGCGCCGATCAAGGTCGGCATCGGCAGCAGCGCATTGACTAGCGCCATTGCCAGCCACACGGCCAACGCCCCGGCCAGGGCAAATAACAGCCAGCGGCCAGTGGGCCAGCTACGCGCCAGCAGGCTCGCCGCCGGTAAGGCGAAGGTAAAACCGAGGATCACCAGCACCGCGAAGGTCGGGCTAAAGCCCAGCAGATCCAGGCAGGTGGTGTGCGCACGCACCCCAAGCGGCATGGGCGCACCAAGTGCCTGCAGATTGGCCAGGTTGAACTGCGTCTGCAGCACGCTACCCGTCACACTTGCCAGCAAAACAGCCAGGAGGAAGTACAGCAAAGTGCGGGATTTACTCGGCATGCGGACGGACTTCCAGAGACGACAGTGGCCCGAGTATGGACCAGCGCGCCGAGCTGCATGCGGCCGGTGTTTTACATGGTTTTACCAAGCACACAAATGGGCGATAGGCGCAGTCACAGCGCTGTAGCAGAATGCCAGCAGCATCCTGCCGACAACAAACCGCATAAGAACCGCGATGAAAAAAGCTCTGCCCCTCTGCGCGCTGATCCTCGCGCTGCTCGCCGTAGCGTTCAGCCTCGGCCCCGTGCCACCAATCGATACGCAACTGGCGCCGATCCAACTACCCGCAGACCTCGACCGCTACCTGGCCGAGAGCGAGGCGCGCTATCCGGACATCACCCCCGGCGCGGAAAAGACCATCGTCTGGGCGCACCCGGACCAACGCCAGACCGACCTGGCGATCATCTATCTGCATGGCTACTCGGCCACCCGCCAGGAAACCGCGCCGCTCAGCGACCAGCTGGCCCAGCAGCTGGGTGCCAACCTGTTCGCCACCCGCCTGAACGGCCACGGCCGCAGCGGTGCAGCGATGGCCGAAGCCAGCGTGCACGACTGGCTGCAGGACAGTCAGGACGCCCTGCAGATCGGCCAGCGGCTGGGCAAGCAGGTACTGGTGATCGGCACATCCACCGGCGCCACACTCGCCACCTGGCTGGCGCTGCAGGGCGATAACCCGCAGGTGCTGGCCTATATCATGGTGTCGCCGAACTTCGCCCCCAAGGACCCGGCCGCGACTGTATTGACATGGCCCTGGGCCAAGCATTTTGTGCCGCTGTTGCAGGGGCCCGAACATCACTGGCAGCCGCGCAACCCTCAACACGCGCGCTACTGGAGCCACCGCTACCCGGTGCAGGCATTGCTGCCGATGATGGCGCTGGTGAAACACGTGCGCGAACAGCCGCTGGAACAGATCAGCACACCAATCCTCACGCTCTACTCGCCAGATGATCAGGTGGTCAGCGCTCCAGCCATCGAAGCGGCATTTGCCCGCTTCGGCTCGCAGCACAAGCAACTGATCGCCCTCAAGTACACCCAGGATCCGTCACACCATGTGCTGGCCGGCGACATTCTCTCGCCCAACGACACACCCAGGGTGCAGGCCGCGATTCTGGCGTTTCTCGCCAGTTTGCCGGCCAAGCCGTAGCGCTAATCGAAACGGCACAAGGCGGCGCTGAAGGCGCAAGGTTTGTCCGCCAGGTAGCTGCGATAGATCTGCAGCAGCTGCTCAACCGTCAGGCGACAGGCTATTGCGCGGCACTGCGCATTGAAGGCAAAAGCGCTCTGCTCTGCCTCGGCCAGACGAATAGTCAGCGCAGGCCAGTCCGTGGCTGGCGCATCGACCGGGGTAAACAGCAGCCGGCCATCACGCTGCACCAGCGGCGCACCGGCCGCCGCATAGTCGAAGACAAACAGCAGGGTGCGCGAGGTCTTGGTGGTGCATTCGGCGCGGCTAAGGCATTGCTGCGGATCATTCGGCAGCGGTGCGCTCGGCGGCGCTGACGGCAATGGCGCTTGCCCGGCGCAACCGGCCAGAAGCGCACAAAGAGCGGGTACGAGAAGTGCATTGATGATGGAACGCCTGCAGACTCGAGAGGGGTGCACGGCTCTTTGCCTGCCCATAAACCCCGTTCTAACCGCACCGTTGCGCGA
>JBIHZW010000091.1:0-12600 GCA_044240245.1 Pseudomonas sp.
CAGCTAGCCAAAGGATTGCCCACAGCCCTACGCGCCCGAGAATTTGGCGAGACAAGGGAATGCATTTGGGGAGAAATGAAGCAGCCTGGCGGGCCGGGAAGGCCCGCCAGGTGAGGAGAACGACTTAGAGCGCCGCCAGGCCGCGAGCCATATCGGCTTGCAGGTCGGCCAAATCTTCCAGGCCCACCGCGACGCGGATCAGGTTGTCGCGAATACCGGCGTTAGCACGCTCGGCGGGACTCAAACGACCGTGGGAGGTGGTCGCCGGATGGGCGATGGTGGTTTTGGTGTCACCGAGGTTGGTGGTGATCGAGATCACCCGCGTGGCATCGATAAAACGCCAGGCTGCCTCTTTGCCGCCCTTGACCTCGAAGCTGACCACGGCACCGAAGGCACTCTGCTGACGCTTGGCCAACTCATGCTGCGGATGACTGGGCAAACCGGCGTAATACACATGCTCGATGCCTGGCTGCTGCTCCAGCCAGTGCGCCAGTTGCAGCGCGCTGGCGCAATGCGCCTGCATGCGGATGCGCAGGGTTTCCAGGCCTTTGAGGAAGATCCAGGCATTGAACGGGCTGAGCGTCGGCCCGGCGGTGCGTAGAAAGCCCACCACTTCGGTCATCAGTTTGGCCGAGCCGGCGACCACACCGCCCATGCTGCGGCCCTGGCCATCGATATATTTGGTTGCCGAGTGCATCACCACATCCGCACCGAGCTTGAGCGGCTGCTGCAGCGCCGGGGTGCAGAAGCAGTTGTCCACCGCCAGCAACGCGCCTTTGCTGTGGGCGATGCCCGCCAGGGCAGCAATATCCACCAGCTCGGCCAACGGATTGGACGGCGACTCGACAAACAACAATTTGGTGTTGGGCTTGAATGCAGCGGCCCAGCCATCAAGATCAGCCAGCGGCACGTAGTCGACCTGAACGCCGAAGCGCTTGAGGTACTTCTCGAACAGGCTGATGGTCGAACCGAATACGCTGCGCGACACCAGTACGTGGTCGCCGGCGCTGCACAGGCTCATGACAATAGCCAGGATCGCCGACATGCCGGACGAGGTGGCCACGGCCTGCTCGGCTCCTTCCAGGGCGGCAATGCGCTCCTCAAAGGCGCGCACAGTCGGGTTGGTGTAGCGCGAATAGACGTTGCCCGGCACTTCGCCGGCAAAACGCGCGGCAGCATCGGCCGCGGTGCGGAAGACATAGCTGGAGGTTGGGTAGATCGCCTCGCTGTGCTCACCTTCTGGCGAGCGATGCTGACCGGCGCGCACTGCCAGGGTATCGAAGCCGACGCCGTCGAGATCGCTGTCCAGACGCCCGGCTTGCCATTCAATCGTCATTGCCAATCCCCTCAACCGGCCCGCCGCAGCAGGCCGGACTGCAACCTAGTTGTTGTACAGGTCGATAATCGCGCTGACGGCCTGGGACTTGACCTTGGAGGCATCGTTGCGCGCCTGCTCGATCTTATCCAGGTAAGCCTCATCGACATCACCGGTCACGTACTTGCCGTCGAACACCGCACAGTCAAAATTGTCGATTTTGATCTTCTTGCTACCGCTGACCGCTTCGATCAGGTCCGGCAGATCCTGGTAGATCAGCCAGTCGGCGCCGATCAGCTCGCAGACTTCTTCGGTGGTGCGGCCGTGAGCAATCAGCTCATGGGCGCTGGGCATGTCGATGCCGTACACGTTCGGGTAGCGCACCGCTGGCGCGGCCGAGCAGAAGTACACGTTTTTCGCCCCAGCTTCGCGGGCCATCTGAATAATCTGCTTGCAGGTGGTGCCGCGCACGATGGAGTCATCCACCAGCATCACGTTCTTGCCGCGGAATTCCAGCTCGATGGCGTTGAGCTTCTGCCGTACGGATTTCTTGCGCGCTGCCTGACCCGGCATGATAAAGGTGCGGCCGATATAACGGTTCTTGACGAAACCTTCGCGGAACTTCACACCCAGATGGTTGGCCAGTTCCAGTGCTGCGGTACGGCTGGTATCCGGAATCGGGATAACCACATCGATATCATGCTGCGGACGTTCACGGAGGATCTTGTCAGCGAGCTTCTCGCCCATGCGCAGGCGCGCCTTGTACACCGAGATGCCATCCATGATCGAGTCCGGGCGTGCCAGATAAACATGCTCGAAAATGCACGGAGCGTATTTCGGATTGGCCGCGCACTGGCGGGTAAACAGCTTGCCTTCTTCGGTGATATACACCGCTTCGCCCGGTGCCAGATCGCGAATCAGGGTGAAGCCGAGCACGTCGAGCGAGACGCTTTCCGAGGCGATCATGTACTCCACGCCTTCGTCGGTATGACGCTGGCCGAAGACGATCGGACGGATACCGTTAGGGTCGCGGAAACCGACGATGCCGTAACCGGTGATCATCGCGACTACCGCGTAGCCACCCAGGCAGCGCTCATGCACGTCAGTCACGGCGGCGAAGACGTCTTCTTCAGTGGGCTGCAACTTGCCACGCTGAGCCAGCTCATGAGCAAACACGTTGAGCAGCACTTCCGAATCGGAATTGGTGTTGACGTGGCGCAGGTCGGACTCGTAGATCTCCTTGGCCAGCTGCTCGACGTTGGTCAAGTTGCCGTTGTGCGCCAGGGTGATGCCGTACGGCGAGTTAACGTAGAACGGCTGGGCTTCGGCCGAGCTGGAGCTGCCCGCAGTCGGGTAGCGCACGTGGCCGATTCCCATGTGGCCAACCAGGCGCTGCATGTGACGCTGTTGGAACACGTCACGCACCAGGCCGTTATCCTTGCGCAGGAACAGGCGGCCATCATGGCTGGTGACAATACCGGCAGCATCCTGGCCGCGGTGCTGGAGGACGGTGAGCCCGTCATACAGCGCCTGATTGACGTTCGATTTACCGACGATACCGACAATGCCGCACATGTGACGCAACCCCTACTCAATGAAACACGATGATTCGCAATGCACTTACGGCAGTTTAGGCTGCTGCAGTGCCTCTTTGAACGGTAACTCCACCGGCGCCGTAACGCCGCTGGCCAGCCACTCACTGGACAGACCCAGGATCAGGTTTTTCGACCAATCAGCAACCATCAGAAAATGCGGTACAAGTGCTGACTCCTGCCACCAGCTGTCTTGCTGAACCGGAGCCAGGCTGATCAGACCGACCAGCACCACTACCAGCAGGCCTCCGCGCGCCGCGCCGAAAACCATGCCGAGAAAGCGATCGGTCCCCGACAGCCCAGTCACCCGGATCAATTCACCAATCAGGTAATTGACCAAGGCACCGACCAACAGGGTGACCACAAATAGAATCGCGCAACCTGCAATGACACGCGCCGATGGCGTCTCGATAAAATCCACCAAGTGCTGCGACAGTGCGCCGCCGAACATCCAGGCGACCACGCCAGCAATAATCCAGGTAAGCAGTGACAGGGCTTCCTTGACGAAGCCTCGGCTCAGACTGATCAGACTTGAAACGGCGACAACGGCGATAATCGCCCAATCGACCCAGGTGAATGCCACGATGCAGGTTACCGACGAGAAAGGCGCTGCATTTTAGCAGAGCACCTGTGCGAGGCGTAAGCAAAGGATTCGCCAACCGCTGAAATGCCCGGCCAGCCTAGTGGAGGGCCAGGTAAATCGGCTTGGCGATGAACGCCAAGCCGCTTGATCAGCCGGCTTCGGGCTGAAAGCGCACCACAAAACCATTGAGTTTGTGCTGACGATTGAGCTGATCACGCAGGCGATCCGCCTCGGCACGCTCAATCAGCGGCCCAACAAACACCCGGTTCATGCCATCGACGCTGCGGATATAGGCGTTGTAGCCCTGACTGCGCAGGGTTTTCTGCAGTTTCTGCGCGCCATCGCTACTGGACAGGCTCGCCAGCTGCACCGACCAGCTGATCGGCAGGCTGTTGGCATCCAGCTTACCGGGTGCAGGCTGAGGCGCAGCTATTACAGGCTCAGGTACAGCAGACTCAGGCGCTGCAGCCGGTGTAACCGGAGTGATTGACGCGGTCGGTTGCTCGGCCACAACAGACTCGCCTGGCTCCAGGCTTTGCGCGGCTTCGGCACCAATCGGCTCATCGGGCAATATTTGCGGCTCGGGAACGGCCACCGGTTGCAGTTCAACCTCAGGGGCCTCGGGCGCCACCGGCATTGCCGGTGCATCAACCTGAACCCGCTGCGACTCATCTTCACGCGACAGCAACATCGGCAAGAAAATCACTGCCAGCGCCAGCAATACCAGCGCACCGACCATGCGCTGCTTCAATCCCTTATCCAGCAAAGCCATCCTGCACGCCCCCATTGGCTTGGCGGGCCAGCCAATCCAGGGCCTCGGCCACGCAGTAGAAAGATCCAAACAGCAGCACTTCATCGCCATCCGAAGCATGCTCACACTGAGCTTCAAGCGCTGCCTGCACACTGGTATAAGCGGCCACTTGCGCCCCGCTGTTATGCAGATGCGCCTGCAGCTCAGCCGCTGCGCACGTGCGACTGGTCGGCAAAGCCGCCACCGCCCAACTGTCCACTTCGCTTAACAACGGCGCCACCACACCGGGCAGGTCCTTGTCAGCCAGCAAACCAAACACGGCCAGGCGCTTGCCTGACAACGCCCGACTAGCCAGGCGCTGCGCGAGATACTCGGCAGCATGGGGATTATGCCCAACATCGAGCAGCAGCGTGAGTGACTTGCCCTGCCAATTAAGCATTCTGCGATCGAGTCGCCCGGTCACCCGCGTCTGCTGCAGTGCCTGACTAATCGCCTCGGGCTGCCAGGGTAATTGCATCACCGCGTAAGCCTGCAAGGCCAGAGCTGCGTTTTCCATGGGTAGATCGAGCAGCGGCAAGTGCGCCAGGCTCAGCACTTCGCCCTGATTGTTGAGGCCGTACCAGGACCAATCCTGCGCATTGATGCTCAGGTCATAGTCACGGCCACGCAGGAAGAACGGAGCATCGAGCAGCGCGACCTGATCGAGTAGCGGCGGCGGCGGCTCAAGATCGCCGCACAGGGCAGGCTTGCCCGCGCGAAAGATACCGGCCTTCTCGAAGGCAACCGACTCACGGGTATCACCCAGCCAGTCGGCATGGTCAATGCCGATACTGGTAACCAGGGCGATATCGGCATCCAGCAGATTTACTGCATCCAGCCGACCGCCAAGGCCGACCTCCAGCACCAGAGCATCCAGACCGGCCTGCTGGAATAGCCAAAAGGCGGCCAGGGTGCCCATCTCGAAATAGGTCAGCGAGGTTTCACCACGCGCAGCTTCGACCACGGCGAAAGCCTCGCAGAGCATGGCGTCAGTGGCTTCGACGCCCGCGACCTGCACCCGCTCGTTGTAACGCAGCAGATGCGGCGAGCTGTAAACACCGACCTTGAGACCCTGCCCTTGCAGCAGCGAGGCAATAAATGCGCAGGTCGAACCCTTGCCATTGGTTCCGGTGACGGTAATCACCCGCGCCGCCAGCTTGGTCAAGCCAAGGCGCTGCAGCACTACCCGGGAACGCTCCAGCCCCATATCAATGGCGCTCGGATGCAGCTGCTCCAGATAGCTCAGCCAGTCGGCAAGGGAGCGCTTGGTCATGCAGTCGCCGGCAAGGCTACAGGCGACGGCAGCCCCATAAACTGAGCCAGCAGACGCGCCAGGCGCGGACGCAATTCGGCGCGGTGAATGATCATATCGATGGCGCCGTGCTCCAGCAGGAACTCGCTACGCTGGAAGCCTTCTGGCAGCTTCTCGCGCACGGTTTGCTCGATCACGCGCGGGCCGGCAAAGCCGATCAGTGCGCGGGGCTCGGCGACAATCACATCACCGAGCATGGCCAGACTGGCAGACACACCGCCATACACCGGGTCGGTCAGCACAGAAATAAACGGAATGCCTTCTTCACGCAGACGCGCCAGTACAGCCGAAGTCTTGGCCATTTGCATCAGCGAGATCAGCGCTTCCTGCATGCGTGCGCCGCCGGATGCGGAGAAGCACACCAAGGGGCAACGCTGCTCCAGGGCCGCATTGGCGGCGCGGACGAAGCGCTCACCAACGATGGCGCCCATCGACCCCCCCATAAAGGAGAATTCGAAAGCACAAGTCACAATCGGCATGCCTTCCAAGGTGCCGCGAATGGCCACCAGAGCATCTTTCTCACCAGTCTGCTTCTGCGCACCGGTGAGGCGGTCCTTGTACTTCTTGCTGTCGCGAAACTTCAGGCGATCAACCGGTTCAAGGTCGGCGCCCAGCTCTTCACGCCCTTCGGCATCCAGAAAGATATCCAGACGCGCGCGTGCATCGATACGCATGTGGTGATTGCACTTGGGGCAAACATCCAGGGTCTTTTCCAGCTCGGGCTTGTACAGCACCGAATCGCAGGACGGGCACTTGTGCCACAGGCCTTCGGGAACCGAACTCTTTTTGACCTCGGAACGCATGATCGATGGGATCAGTTTGTCTACCAACCAGTTGCTCATGCTCTTGACTCTCCAAAGCTGTTAACCGGACGGGCTGCGCTAAATGCGACCAGGCTTAACCGGGAAAATTCATGGGTACAGTCGTTTCAGGGGTCGGTGCACCGCCATCAGCACTTACTCACCCGCCGCCTCGAACGACCGCCTGCAGCGTTTATCCAACCTGCAACAGGGTTATGGACGGCCAAGCCCGCAGCGCCGTCACATCAACCAGGCACACCTCAAGCAGCCTTCACCGCCTGCATAAAAGCGCGAATCTTCTCAGCGTCCTTGATGCCTTTGGCCTTTTCTACGCCACCACTGACATCCACGGCATAGGGACGCACCTGAGCGATGGCCTGCGAAACGTTCTCAGCCGTCAGGCCGCCCGCCAGAATAACCGGCTTGCTCAAACCTGCAGGCACCAGCGACCAATCGAACGCCTCACCCGTGCCACCCGGAATGCCGGGCACATAGGTATCGAGCAACACGCCACTGGCATTCTTGTAGAGCGCCACCTGACCGGCGATGTCGTCGCCCGGTTTGACCCGCAATGCCTTGATATAGGGACGATGATAGCCATCACAGTCTTCCGGGCTCTCGTCGCCATGGAACTGCAGCAGATCAAGCGGCACTCCATCGAGAATTTCACCCAACTCGCAGCGGCTGGCATCGACAAACAGGCCCACCGTGGTCACAAAAGGTGGCAAAGCGGCAATGATCGAGCGCGCTTGCTGCAGCGTGACGGCGCGCGGGCTCTTGGCATAAAACACCAGGCCAATCGCATCCGCGCCCGCCTCGACTGCCGACAATGCATCCTCTATGTGGGTAATGCCACAAATCTTGCTGCGAACGGCTGACAACAGGATGACCTCGATAAATTCAGTAGAAGCCGGATGCTAGGGTCTGTTGGCGCTTCAGTGCAAGCCGCGCGCCATGAAAGATCGGCAACTTTTAACATATAGCTTTTCAGCTGCCAGCCGCCACATCAGGCAAACCGGAGAGAAAGTGCGGCCCCAGATAGCGCTTGGGCAAGTCGAACTCTTCAGGATAATCGACCTGCACCAGGTACAGCCCATAGGGATGCGCGGTCACTCCACCGGTACGACGCACGCGGGTTTCCAGCACTTCCTGCGCCCATTCAACCGGCCGCTCGCCCGTTCCAATGGTCATCAGCACCCCGGCGATATTGCGCACCATATGATGAAGGAACGCATTGGCACGGATATCCAGCACGATAAAGCGCCCGTACTGCAGCAACTCCAAATGATGCACCGTCTTGATCGGCGACTTGGCCTGGCACTGCCGGGCACGGAAGGCACTGAAATCATGGGTACCGATAAATGCGCGGGACGCCTGACGCATGCGCTCGACATCCAGCGGCCGATGATTCCAGGTGACTTCTTCGGCCATATGCGCCGGACGAATCTGATCGTTGTAGATCACATAACGGTAGCGACGCGCCTGAGCACAGAAGCGCGCATCAAAGTGCGCGGGCATCGACTTGGCCCAGGTCACACTGATATCACTGGGCAGATTCATGTTCGCGCCCATGACCCAGGCATGCATGGAACGATCGACCGGCGTATTGAAATGCACCACCTGCGCACTGGCATGCACCAGTGCATCGGTACGCCCGGCGCAGCTCAGGGTTACGGGAACGCCGCCAGCGACTTTCGCCAGGGCTTTTTCCAGCGATTCCTGAATTGAAGGCACACCGGCGCGCTGGCGCTGAAAGCCGCGATAACGCGAACCTTTGTACTCGACACCCAGGGCTATCTTGAAAACGCCAACGGCAGCCGAATCGGCTGCCGTTGTAGTAAGACCATCAGACATGTATCAGACCAATTTAGCGATCAGCTCACGCGCTTCATGTTGCTGACCTTCGTTACCTTCGGTGATGACTTCATCGAGGATATCGCGAGCACCTTCGGTATCACCCATGTCGATGTAGGCGCGAGCCAGATCGAGCTTGGTCGCCGTCTCGTCGGTACCCGAGAGGAAGTCGAAGTCATCGTCATTGTCCATACCGGACGAGGCGGCGCTTGCCGGCATACCCAGATCCGCAGGCTGATCCAGATCATCAGACAGCAAGTCCAGCTCAGCGCTGACTTCATCCAGTTGAGCAGCGAAGCTGTCGCTCGATGGTTGCGCTGGCACGTCATCATTCAGCGACAGATCGAAATCAGCCGATAGGTCGAAATCACCGCCCGCTTGCTCACTCGGCAGATCAAAACCTGGCTCAGCCACTACCGGCGCTGCACTTGGCTCGTCATCCAGACTCAGCAGGAAGTCATCTTCGGCAGCCGCAGCTGGCTTGGCTGGGGTATCCAGATCCAGGCTGAAATCAGCCAGGTCACCACTCAGATCCAGACCGCTATCGCCGCTATCAGCCAGGCTCAGGTCAAAACCCAGGTCGTCGTCTTTGTTATCGGCTTGCTCAACTGGCGAACTGAAATCCAGGTCGTTATCCAGTGACAGGCTGTCCAGATCATCCAGGGATGCATTGTTACCAGCAGCCTGCAGATCACGATCCAATTCGGACTCAAGATCATCCAGGCTCAGATCAAATGCATCGTCCTGATCGCCAGCAGCAGCTTTCGGGCTCGGCTCGTCCAGGGCCAGATCGTCCAGGCTGAAGGTATCCAGGCTTTCTTCAGCAGCTGCTGCCGCAGCAAAGCCTGCGCCAGCAGCAACGGCCATGGCTGGGTAGCGGGCCTTGATCTGATCAAGTTCAGCGGCACTGCCACCGATTTCACGCAATTCGTTGTCCTGACGGGCGAAACCATTGCGGTCACCCATCTCGGCATAGACTTCCATCAATTTCAGACGCAGATCACTACGCTGCGGCTCATCATTGATGGCACCTTGCAGCAGTTCAGCAGCCTGCGGGAAGCGACCATAGGCGATGTAGATATCCGCCTCGCCCAGCGCATCCCCGGTTTGTGCGGTCACGCGCTCTTCATTCGGCAGATCGGATTGCTGACCATCGAGATCGTCAGACACGCCGGCAAAGCTGTCATCCGGCAGGTCCAGGCCAGCGCCTAGATCAGACGAGCCGTCCTCAGCTGCCAGGCTTTCCTGCAGTTCGGCTTCTTTCAGCGCATTGCGGCGCGACAGCATCATCAGCGCGATCAGCAATACCAGCAACGCACCGCCACCGGCAGCGCCCAGCAACATCGGGTTGGCCAGCAGATCATCAATGGTGCTGCTTTCAGCCTGCGGCTCGGCAACTACCGGCGCTTCGACAACTGGAGCAACAGGCGCTACCGGGGCAGGCTCGGGTGCAGCAACAGGGGCCGGCTCAGGCACCGCGACTGGCGCAACAGCTTCTGGCTGGGCAGCGGGCTCTTCGCTGTAATTAAAATCCGTCTCAGGTGTGGCAGCAGGCACTACGGGAGCAGCAGCCGAGTCCTGTGGCGCGGCCTCTGGAGCCGGCTCAACCGGAGCAACCGGCGTTTCAACTACCGGAGCTACTGGGGCGACAGGTGCAACAGCTGGGGCCTGGCCTTGTGCAGCAAGATCAGCCTGCAGCTTGGCCATCTGATCGTCTTTCAACTGGATCAGACGCTGCAGTTTGTCCAGTTGGCTCTGCAGATCAGTCATGCGGCCTTTCAGTTCATCGTTTTCACGACGGCTGGAGTCCAGGCTTTCCTGAGTCACGGCCAATTTATCAGTCAGCGCTTTGCTGTCAGCGGCGCCCTTGTCGCTGCCGGCAGTGGCTTTACCGCTGTCAGCGGCAACCAGTTTCAGGTTGTCGCCGGTTTCAACTTTGGCCGGTGTAGCTGCGGCGCTGGTGCGTTTAGTGGCATCCAGCTGACGAGCGCTGGCAGCAACACTGCGACCTTCACGCCAGGCTGCGTTCTGCTCGGCAACCTGAGCGAGGGCTTCGCCCTGGGCACGGCTCTTGACTTGTTGCTCATCCGGCAGACGCAGCACCTGACCGTTTTTCAGGCGGTTGATGTTGCCACCGATAAAGGCATCCGGATTCAGATCCTGGATTGCCAACATGGCCTGATGCACGCTGCCGCCAGCACGCGTTCGCTGGGCAATTTCCCAGAGAGTGTCGTTGGCGGTGGTTTTGTATTCATTGCCTTCCAGCGGTTTGGCCACTGGCGCAGCGGGTGCTGCTGGAGCTGCCGGGGCCACTGGCTGAGCGGCGGCAGTTGCTGGGCGCGGCGCAGGAGCTGGAGCCTGTACACGTGGCGCTGGAGCCGGGGCGGCTACAGGCAGACGTGCGGCAGCAGGGGTAACGCTTTGCGGGGTATAGAGCGGCGGGTCAAGCAACAGGGTGTATTCGCGCAGCAAACGGCCATTCGGCCAGAGCACTTCCACCAAGAAGTTCAGGTAAGGCTCACGCATCGGCTTGCTGGAGGTCACCCGAATGACGCTTTTGCCATTGGGCTTGAGCACCGGAGTGAATTTCAGGTCAGTCAGGAAATACTGACGATCCACACCGGCTTTATTGAATGCTTCCGGGGACGCCAAGGTCGGTATTACTTCATTGGAAGCCAGGTCGCGCACCTCCAGCAACTCAATCTCAGCCACCAGCGGCTGATTGAGCGCCGATTGCAGGGTCACTTCACCCAGCCCCAGCGCGTGCGCCATACCGGATGACAGCGCCGAAGCAGCTGCGATTGCCAGCACCAGTTTGCGAACCCGAACCATAGCGTTATCCCTTGTTTTATCTTTTTTTCTCGACCAGCGAGAGGATGTTGAAAATTGCTGCCTGCCACGTCCGAAGACGCAACCCCATTCAGCAATCAACTCAGCCAGTATTGCCAAGCTCGAAAGATTCTTCAAATTTCTTGGTAAGTATCTTTTACAGATAGTGTTTTATCAACAACTCGGCTAATTGCACAGCATTTAGCGCCGCGCCTTTTCTCACGTTATCAGACGCAATCCACAAATTGAGTTCGGCTGGATCGGCCAAACCTGCGCGCACTCGGCCAACATAGACCACATCCTGGCCGACTGCGTCGCCGACCACGGTCGGATAATCATCCATTTCCACCAATTCCAGAGCCGGTGCGGCGTCCAGAGCGGCGTACACCTGCTTCAGGTCGATGGCCGACGCGGTCTGCAGTGAAACGCTCAGGCTGTCGCCAAAGAACACCGGAACCTGGATACAGGTCACCGCAACCTGCAAATCGGGCAATGCCAGCAACTCCTTGAGCTCGCCGGCAATCTGCCGCTCCAGCGCTGCGTGCCCTGCGCTATCGGTCTGCTCGACCTGCGCCAGCAGATTGAAGGCCATTTGCCGATCAAACAGCTGCGGCTCGAATGCTCGGCCATTGAGCAGCTCGGCGGTTTGCCGCGCGAGCTCAGAGACCCCTTCCCGCCCGCGACTGGAGACAGCCAGGCAGGCCATCACGGTCACCCGCTGAATGCTGACTTGCTCAGGCAAAGCCGCCAGCACTGCGGCCAGCGCAATACCTGGAGCACTTGGGCTGGTCAACAGATAGGGCGCGGACAGACTCGCCAATACAGCAGGGTTGACCTCGGGAATCACCCGTGGCGCCTGCGCAGCGGGTAAACCGCTGGCGAGATCAATTACCGCACAGCCCGCCGCAGCGGCTTGTGCGGCATATTTCTGCGTCACTTTGCTGCCAGCAGCAAAGAACACCAGCCGCACGCTGGCAAAATCGAAGGTTTCCAGATCGCGTACGCGCAGGTTCTTGCCCTTGTAAGACAAGGAACGCCCGGCTGACTCACCGCTGGCTACCAGGTGCAGATTAGCCACCGGAAACTCGCGCTCCTCCAGCAACTGCACCAGGGTTTCGCCAACGCTGCCGGTGGCGCCAATAACGGCAATATCAAAAGTACGGGTCATGGCAAGGCTCGAGGAAATAAGCCCAGCACTGTATAGCCGCACCCGCCAAATGCAAAGGAGCGGACTGCTGAGCGCTCGATTTGACCCGAACACCCAACAGCCCGCCCCTTTTAGCCAGCCGGTTTGCGTATCAGCGCAGCGCGATTAACGCTCCAGCAGGATACGCAGCATGCGCCGCAGCGGTTCGGCCGCGCCCCACAGCAGTTGGTCACCCACGGTGAACGCGCCGAGGTACTGCGAGCCCATATTGAGCTTGCGCAGACGACCGACCGGTACGCTCAAGGTGCCCGTTACAGCAGTCGGGCCCAGCTCGCGAATACTGGCTTCGCGCTGGTTCGGCACCAGTTTGACCCAAGG
>JBIHZW010000092.1:0-12591 GCA_044240245.1 Pseudomonas sp.
GAAGGCATCATCAAGGGCATGTACCTGCTCGAAGAGGACAAGAAGGAAGCCGCGCACCACGTGCAGCTCCTCGGCTCCGGCACCATCCTGCGTGAAGTGCGCGAGGCGGCGAAGATCCTGCGTGACGAGTTCAACGTCGCCGCTGACGTGTGGAGCGTTACCAGCTTCAACGAACTGCGCCGCGATGGCCTGGCCGTGGAACGCAGCAACCGCCTGCACCCGGGTCAGAAGCCCAAGCAGACTTATGTGGAAGAGTGCCTGAGCGGCCGTAAAGGCCCAGTGATTGCCTCCACCGACTATATGAAGCTGTTCGCCGAACAGATACGTCAGTGGGTGCCGAGCAAGGAATTCAAGGTACTGGGCACCGACGGCTTCGGCCGCAGCGACAGCCGCAAGAAGCTGCGCCACTTCTTCGAAGTGGACCGCAACTGGGTTGTTCTGGCTGCCCTGGAAGCACTCGCCGACCGTGGTGATATCGAACCGAAAGTGGTGGCCGAAGCCATCGTCAAGTTCGGCATCAACCCGGAAAAACTCAACCCACTGGACTGCTAAGGAGCGAAACGATGAGTGAATTGATTCGCGTACCCGACATCGGTGGTGGTGAGGGTGAAGTAATCGAACTGATGGTCAAGGTCGGTGATCGCATCGAGGCCGATCAGAGCGTGCTGACCCTAGAGTCGGACAAGGCCAGCATGGAAATCCCCGCGCCGAAAGGCGGCGTGGTGAAAAGCCTGAAAGTAAAGCTGGGCGACCGCCTGAAAGAAGGCGACGAACTGTTTGAGCTGGAAGCCGAAGGCGCTGCCGCAGCAGCACCAGCAGCACCAGCGGCGCCTGCCGCAGCACCGGCACAAGCACCTAAAGCAGCTGCTGCTCCCGCTCCAGCCGCAGCACCTGCGCCAGCCGCACAGGCCAGCAGCGTCCAGGACGTGCATGTGCCGGATATCGGCTCGGACGGCAAAGCCAGGGTCATCGAAATTCTGGTCAAGGTCGGCGATAGCGTCGAAGCCGATCAGTCGCTGATCACCCTGGAGTCGGACAAGGCCAGCATGGAAATCCCCTCGCCAGCTGCCGGCGTGGTGGAAAGCATCAGCGTCAAACTGGAAGACGAAGTTGGCACCGGTGATTTTATCCTCAAACTAAAAGTCGCCGGCGCCGCTGCAGCTCCCGCTGCTGCCGCAGCACCGGCACCGGCCGCCGCACCCGCCGCTGCGCCCACCAGTGATGTGCACAAGGTTCCGGCCGGAGCTCACCCAGCGGTCGCTGCCGAAGTCAGTGCGATTGCCTCCTTGGCAGCAGCAGCCGCCAGCGTTGCCGCCGCCCCCAAGCGTGACGGCGCCAAAGTGCATGCGGGCCCGGCTGTGCGTCAGCTCGCTCGCGAGTTCGGCGTCGAGCTGTCCGCCGTACCGGGTACCGGGCCGAAAGGCCGTGTGCTCAAAGAGGACGTGCAGGCTTACGTCAAAACCATGATGCAGAAGGCCAAGGAAGCCCCAGCCGCCGGCGCAACCGGTGGTGCCGGTATCCCACCGATCCCGGTGGTGGACTTCAGCAAGTTTGGTGAAATCGAAGAAGTGGCGATGACCCGCCTGATGCAGGTCGGCGCCAACAACCTGCATCGCAGCTGGCTCAACGTGCCACACGTGACTCAGTTCGATTCGGCCGATATCACCGAGCTGGAAGCCTTCCGCGTCGCGCAGAAAGCCGTGGCAGAAAAGGCTGGGGTCAAACTCACCGTACTGCCGCTGCTGCTCAAGGCCTGCGCCTTCCTGCTCAAGGAACTGCCGGACTTCAACAGCTCACTGGCGCCGAGCGGCAAAGCCATCATCCGCAAGAAATACGTGCACATCGGTTTTGCCGTGGACACCCCGGATGGCCTGCTGGTACCGGTGATCAAGAACGTCGATCAGAAGAGCCTGCTGCAGCTGGCCGCCGACGCCGCCGTACTGGCGGAAAAGGCGCGCAGCAAAAAGCTGTCGGCTGATGACATGCAGGGCGCCTGCTTCACCATCTCCAGCCTCGGCCACATTGGCGGCACCGGCTTTACGCCGATCGTCAACGCGCCAGAGGTGGCGATTCTCGGTGTGAGCAAGGCGACCATCCAGCCGGTCTGGGATGGCAAAGCCTTCCAGCCCAAGCTGATGCTGCCGCTGTCGCTGTCCTACGACCACCGGGTGATCAACGGTGCCGCTGCGGCGCGCTTCACCAAGCGCCTGGGTGACGTACTGGCGGACATCCGCACCATGCTGCTGTAACGCATCAACTTTCGAGCAGCCACGCTCGTATCCTCGACCCCGCCCATTTAGGCGGGGTTTTTTTTAGGTTTAAGACAGCGGCAGAAATGTGGAAGGCGATTAGCCTTTCTGCAGATTACGGATCAGAAAGCTCAGGGCCTTGGCCAGTTCGGCGGCGCCCTTGTGATCGCGCACGATGGTCAACATTGGGCTGCCATCGTTGGGGTTGTGCAGCACGCAGCTGATGCCGCTGGTCGGGCATTCATAACGCACGAAAGGGTCGACACCAAACAGCGGTACGCGCTGGTTGCGCACGGCAATATCGGTGCCCTGCTGACCACGGGTTTCTTCACGTAGCAACAGCTCGCCGGACTCGCCCTGACGCAGCTGATAGAGCAGGTCCTGGCGCTGCGCCTGACCGACCTGATAGGCGGCGCGCAGGGCATAGGTTTTCAGCAGATCATTGCAGTGCGCCAACAGCGCCTGGCGGTCATTCTGGGTCAGATAAAGGCGTTTCAGCTCGAGCAGATAATTGCCCTGTTCGGCACTGCTCAAACCCGTGTCAGGCTCAGCGGCGAACACCGGCGAGGCAGCCATACAGCTACTCAGCAGCACTGCGGATATTAGTTTTCTTGTCAGTCGCAATTGCATGATGCACCCTTACCCGACGCTATAAATGAAGTGAGTCGATTGCCGCTTCGATCAGCATACTGGAAGCCAGCCACCGAATGAAAAGCCATCCCGATGCCGCGAGTCGTTTAGCGGCCGAGGTTGTGACGCAGTTGCCAGTGCCTTCGCGCCTTGGCTTGCTGCGTTTCGAGCGCTTGAATGAAGCCAGCTGGGCTCTGCTGTACCTCGACTCGGGCTGCGAACAACAGTTCGGCTTGCCGGCTCACGAACTCTGCTCCCTGCTTGATGCCCCCTACGCCAGCCTGATGGAACCTGCGGTTCGCCACCAGTTGCATGACAGCATTGCGCAACAGCTTGCCGAACGTCGGCACTACAGCGTGCAGTACTGCCTGCACACCCCACACGGCAGTCTGACGCTGATGGAAGTGGGCGAAGCCTTCAAGCAACACGGCCGGCACCTGCTGCGCGGTTACCTACTGGTGATGAACGAGCAGAGCGCTCCCTCGCCACAGACCCTCGCACTCTACCAACGCAGCCAGGCCGAACTGCAGGCGCAACAGCGGCGCACGCAGGCCCAGCAACAGCTGATCGTGACCCTCGCGCGCCACCATTACGGCGACAGCGATCCCTTGCGCGAAGCCGCCGAACTGATCAGCAAAAGCGCCTGCGAGCTGTATGGCGTCAGCCGCGTCGGCATCTGGAATCTCAATGAGCATGTGCTGCAATCGGTGGCCCTGTACCAACAGGACCAGGGCCAGCATGTCGCCCAGGCGGATATCGATGCCAGTCCCTACCCCGCCTACCTGCAGGCGCTGCACAGCGGCCGCGCCCTGGATGCGCATGACGCGCACCAGGACCCACGCACCTGCGAGCTGAGCAGCAGTTACCTGGAGCCCATGGGCATCACCGCCATGCTCGATGCCAGCATCCGCATCGCCGGCGAAGTGGTGGGCGTGCTGTGCCTGGAACATATCGGCGCGCCGCGCACCTGGCAGGCCGACGAAATCGCCTTTGCCGGTGAGCTGGCCGACCAGTACGCCCAGGTGCTGACCAACCAGCAGCGGCGCACCGCCACCTCGGCCTTGCACCTGTTCCAGCGCGCCGTCGAGCAGAGCTCCAGCGCCTTTATCCTGCTCGACTGCGACGGCCTGGTGGAGTACGTCAACCCGAGCTTTACCGCCATCACCCTGTACAGCGCCAGCGAAGTGCAGGGCCGCCGCCTATCAGAACACCCAGCACTGGGAGAGCTCAGCGACCTGCTGTTCGACGCACGTTCCAGCCTGGCCGAACACAACAGCTGGCAGGGTGAATTCAAGAGCCGGCGCAAGAACCTCGACCCTTACTGGGGCCAGTTGTCGCTGTCCAAGGTGCATGCCGACGATGGCAGCCTGACCCACTACATCGGCATCTACGAAGACGTTACCGCGAGCAAGCAGGCGCAGCAGCATATCGAGCGCCTGGCCTTTCGCGACAACCTGACCGGGCTGGGCAACCGCTACGCCTTTATCCGCTCGCTGGAGAAGCACTTCAGCGAACACCCGGGTAAACCGATCAGCCTGCTGCTGGTGGACATCGACAACTTCAAGCGGATCAACGACAGTCTCGGCCACCAGACCGGCGACAAACTGCTGGTCAGCCTGGCGCGCCGCCTGCGCAATACCCTGAGCCCCAGCAGTGTGCTGGCGCGCTTTGCCAGCAACGAATTTGCCGTACTGCTCGAGGCCAACCAGGCCGACAGCCAGCTGGTGGCGCAGAAGCTGCTGCACACCTTGGACAAGCCGCTGTTTGTCGACAACCAGCTGATCAGCGTCACCGGCTCCATCGGTCTGGGCTGCGCCCCCGAACATGGCGATGACCCACAAACCCTGATGAAGCACACCGGTCTGGCCCTGCATAAAGCCAAGGCCAACGGCAAAAACCAGCTGCAAGTGTTTACCGATGTGCTGAATGCCGAGGCGCACTACAAGCTGTTCGTTGAGAGCAACCTGCGCCGCGCGCTGATGCAGAACGAGCTCGAAGTGTTCTACCAGCCCAAGCTGTGCCTGAAGAGCGGCCGGCTGCTGGGCCTGGAAGCGCTCCTGCGCTGGCACCACCCGGACAAGGGCATGATCAGCCCGGACAAATTTATCAGCGTTGCGGAAGAGACCGGCCTGATTATCCCCATCGGCAAATGGGTCACCCGTCAGGCCTGCCGCATGAGCACGCAGCTGATCGCGATTGGCCACAAGCCACTGCAGATGGCGATCAACCTGTCGCCCAAACAATTCTCCGACCCGGACCTGGTCGGCGAGATCGCCGCCATCCTCCACGAAGAACAGCTCGATCCGGCCCTACTGGAACTGGAGCTGACCGAAAGCCTGCTGCTGGAAGCCACCGAAGACACCCGCCACCAGCTCAGCCGCCTGAAAAGCCTGGGCCTGACCCTGGCCATGGACGACTTCGGTACCGGTTACTCCTCGCTCAGCTACCTGAAGAAATTCCCCATCGACGTGATCAAGATTGATCGCAGCTTTATCAAGGACATCCCGGAGAATCAGGACGACATGGAAATCACCTCCGCGGTGATCGCCATGGCGCACAACCTAAAACTCAAGGTGGTGGCCGAAGGTATCGAGACGGCCGCGCAGCTGAATTTTCTTCGCCGCCAGCAATGCGATATCGGCCAGGGCTACCTGTTCGACAAACCCATCGCCAGCCGCGACCTGCTGGAAAGCCTCAAGCGCTATCCAAACCGAGGCTAGCTGTAACAAGCTCGCCCTTTGACGGTCTATGACACACATGCTTCTGCTGAGGAAATGGCTCATGGTTCTGCGTTCGCAAATTCTCGCCCACAAACTCGAACTGCCCACCGCCGAGCAGGCCCTGCCTGGCCGCGCCGAAGCGATGGCGGTGCCGGCTGCGCATTTCGTCAATGGCAATGCGCTGCAAGGGCCATTTCCTGCTGGCCTTGAGCAGGCGGTATTCGCCCTGGGTTGTTTCTGGGGCGCCGAACGACGCTTCTGGCAGCAGCCGGGTGTGTGGAGCACAGCGGTTGGCTATGCCGGCGGTCATACGCCGAATCCAACCTATGATGAAACCTGTTCGGGCCTGACCGGCCACACCGAAGTGGTGCTGGTGGTGTTCGACCCCAAGGTCACCAGCTATTCCGCACTGCTGAAAGTATTCTGGGAGGCGCACAACCCAACCCAGGGCATGCGTCAGGGTAACGACACGGGTAGCCAGTACCGTTCGGCAATCTACTGCTACGGCGCTGAACAGCTGGCGGCAGCAAAGAGCACGCAGGCGCAGTTCCAGGCCGAATTGAGCAAAGCCGGTTACGGCGCCATCACCACCGAAGTACGCGAGGCGCCCCCCTTCTACTACGCTGAGGCCTATCACCAGCAGTATCTGGCAAAGAATCCAGGCGGTTACTGCGGGTTAGGCGGCACCGGCGTGTGCCTGCCGGACTGAGCCTATGCAGAGGAAGATGCTATGGAACTGAACATCAGCCAGGTCTCCACCCAGGCAGCGGCTCAGGCCTCTGCCCTGGCCTCACTGCTGTTGCTGCGCAAAACTCTGGAACTGCAGGCTGCCAGCATCGGCGGCCTGGTGCAGGCTGCCACGCCCGCCAGCGTGCCGAGTAATCCGCCCAACCTGGGCAATAGCGTCGATGTGATGGTTTAACCAGCTACATCCGCCGCCGCGCTGCCATCGGCGGCAGTTTCCGCCTTCCAGCTTTTCAATAATTTGCCGACCTTGTAACCGCGCCAGCCAAGCATGCGCGAGGCTGTCAGCACCCCAGCCATCAACGCGCCACCCACCCCGGCAGTCACCGTATCGGCGCCGGTCAGATACAAGCCCTTGATCGGCGTCTGGCTGTGGATCCAGTGCTGCTCGAAGCGCTCGACCGTGTGGTCGATGCCATAGATCTCGCCCTGCTCGTTCCACTGATACCACTCGGTGGACAGCGGCGTGCCCAGCTCACAGAAATCCAACGCGCCGCGCAGCTGCGGCTGATGCTGGTAGAGGGTTTCCAGCAGTTGCGCAGTCAACTCGGCCTTGAACGCCTCGTAGTCGGCGCCGCGCTTGCCCCAGGTCGTGCCCTTCCACTGAGCGAACCACTGCGGCTGGGTCGGCGCGACGATTTCCACCGTGGCCTTGTTCGGGTAATGCGCATCCCAGGCCGGGTCCTTGGCCGAGGGGAAGCTGATATAGATCAGCGGCATCGCCGGGTTCTGCCCGGCCATAAAGCTGCTGACGTTGTGGTCGTGATCATGGGTCGGGTAGACCCAGTAATTGGTCTTCGGCAGTTTCAGCTCGGCGGCGCTGCCTTTGAAGCCGGCGTACAGGCACAGGGTGGCGGCCGACAGTTTAACCTTGGGCAGCTGCTCCAGCAGGCCATAGTCACTGGCCACTTGCGGTTCGAGCAGACGGGTATAGGTCGGCACCAGGCCGGCGCAGCTGACGATCTGCGCCGCGCGAATCTCGAAGCCATCCTTCTGCATGCGTACACCGACCGCACGACCGTTCTCGATCAGGATCTTGTCGACCCCAGCATAGGTGAACACCTGGCCGCCAGCCGCCTCGATCACCGGGATAATAGTTTCGGAAATCTTCGTCGCACCGCCCACCGGGTAGTTGCCACCGGTGATGTAGTGCTTGGCGACCATCGCGTGCATAACGAAGGCGGCTTCGGCCGGCGGCAAGCCGTAATCGCCCCACTGCGCGGTCAGCACGCCGATCAACTCCTGATTGTCGGTCAGGCCTTCAAGCACTTCACGGGTGGTTTTGAAGAAGTAATCCGGCAGCCACAGCCGGCGCAGCTTGCTGTAGAGCATGCCCAATGAACGTGGCAGGGCTTGCCCTGCGAAGAAGCGCGGCACCTTGGCGCTGACCTCGCTGAGCAGGTCGACATAGCGCTCGAGCACCGCCGCTTCCCCAGGGAAATGGCGCGCCATCTCCGCCTTGAACTCCTCGCGCCCGGCCACGTAATCGTAGGTCTGCTCGCCGATCACGATGCGGTCATAGCGCGCATCCATCGGGGCCCATTCGAGCTTGCCGTCGCTGATCACATCGAACACCCGGCGGATCGCCGACCAGGGTTTATGCACCTCGCCGATGTAATGCACGCCCACATCCCACTCGTAACCTTCGCGCTCGTAACTGTGGGTGTAGCCGCCGGCTGTGTAGTGCTGCTCCAGCACGCACACGCGCTTGCCGAGCTTGGCCAGCAGCGCGGCGGTGGTCAGGCCGCCGATACCGGAGCCGATGATAATAGCGTCGTAATCACCCTGAACCAGGCGCGGACGGAAGCGGGTACCGGTGCGTTTCATGGGAAGCTCCTGCGTATTCTTGTTATGCAATTTTTTGCATACTAGACAGCGATTGGAGTCGATGCAACTTTTTGCATAATCCGTATACTGCGGCGCACTTCCAACAGCCGCCGGTGAAACCCGCTTATGTCGCTCAAGCACGCCATCCTTATCCTCCTGGAAAGCGAACCCGGCAGCGGCTACGACCTGCTCAAGCGCTTCAAGGATGGCCTCGGCTACTTCTGGAACGCCAAACACCAGCAGGTTTATCTGGAGCTGAAAAAACTCAGTGAAGCCGGCTGGCTGGAGTTTGAGGCGCAGGCCCAGGAAACCCGTCCGGACAAGAAGAACTACCGCCTGACTCCAGCCGGTCACGCCGAGCTGCTGCGCTGGCTGGGCGAGCCAGTGCAGCCGAACAAGATCAACGATGCGCTGCTGGTCAAACTCTATGCCGGCGCGCATACCTCGCTGGATAACCTACGCGAGGAAATGCAGCGCCATGTCGCCGTGCACCGCAAAACTCTGGACAGCCTGCTGAGCATTGAGCGCGACTACCTCGCCCTGCCCGACGAACAACGCCAAGCGCTGCGCCTGCCCTACCTGACCCTGCGCCGCGGCATTCTTGGCGAACAGTCCTGGCTGGCCTGGGCGGATGAGGTCGAACTGGAGCTGAGAAAAAACTAAGCGCCGCAGAAGTCATTGCAGATTACTGCCAGCTCATAGGCAAACCGCTAGACTGCAAGCCAATAGCCACCAGTGCCGATACCTGCATGCCTGCGACCTCCGCCTACATATCCCCCGATCAGCTGTGCGTCGGCCTGTATATCCAGCTCGAACTGGCCTGGTGGGAACACAACTTTGCCTTCAGCAACTTCAAGATCAAGGATGAAGCGCAGATCAGCGCGCTGCGCGCCCTCGGCCTGGAGCACCTGCGTTATGACCCGGCGCGTAGCGATTGCCCGCCACTGGCCGCCAGCCCGGCTCCGCTTGCGGCCGAGCCCGTAGCCGCACCAATGCCCAGCCCGGCCGAACAGGCCAGTCAGGCCCGGGCGGAAAAACTCAAGGCGCTGCGCAAACGCCTGGCCGAGGTGGACCGCAAGTTCGCCCAGGCCAGCCAGCAGGTCAAAACGCTTAACCAGACCCTGCGCAGCCGCCCGGAAGATGCCATCAAACAGGCCGGAGAGATTGTCGGCGCAATGGTCGAAACCCTGCTCGGCGGCAGCGGCGTGGTGCTGCACAGCATCAACAGCAAGTCCGCCGAAGACAGTTACTTTCACTCGCTGAACGTCACGGTGCTGGCGCTGTTGCTAGGCCGCCAGCTCGGCCTGGACAGCGAGGACTGCCATATCCTCGGCCTCGGCGCGCTGCTGCACGATGTCGGTAAGCTGGAAGTACCGAGCAAGGTACTGCTGAAAAGCGAGCCGCTGACCCGCCCGGAACAACAGCTGCTGCAACTGCATTGCGAGTTCGGCCTGCGTATGGGCCAGAAACTGATGCTCGACGACGAAGTGCTGCGCATCATCAACGAGCACCATGAGTACTGCGACGGCAGCGGCTACCCGCGCCAGCTGCGCGAGGCCGCCATCGGCCGGTTAAGCCGCCTGGTGTGCATCACCAACCAGTTCGACAACCTGTGCAACCCACTCAACCCGCGCGATGGATTAAGTCCGCATGAAGCTCTGGCGCTGATGTTCAAGCAATACAGTGCGCGCTTCGATGCGGTGGCGCTGAAAGCCTTTATCCGGGTGATGGGCATCTACCCGCCCGGCAGCCTGGTACAACTGGAGGATCAGCGCTACGGCCTGGTACTGGGCATGAATCCGAGCCAGCCGCTGAAGCCGACACTGATTGTCTATGACACCGCCGTGCCCAAGAGCGAGGCACTGATCATCGATCTGGAACAGGAACCGCGCCTAAGCATCGCCGCCAGCCTGCGCCCGGCCCAGCTACCGCGCGAGGCGCTGGAATACCTCAATCCGCGTCAGCAGCTGAGCTACTTTGTCGAGCCCAGCCAAAGCCGTTAGCTGCCGCTGCTTTCCTCGATCAGCCAATCCATGCGCCAGCCGCCCTGCGTCTGCCCAAGCAGCTGGGCCAGCCAGGGCAGGATCTGCTTGAGTTCATCTTCCAGGCCCCATGGCGGATTGCTGATCACCAGGCCGGAGCCGTTCAGCCGCGCGGCTTCATCGGTGGAATGCACATAGAGCTCCACGCGCAGCAGTTTGGGTGCCTTGCTCTTTTGCAGGTCGCTGTAGAAACGGCGCAGCTGTCGCAGGTCCTTGATCGGGTACCAGATCGCCACCACCGCCTGGCGCATACGGCCGATGGCTTCGCTCAGCGACTGGGCGCAGCGCTCCATCTCATCCACCTGCTCGAATGGCGGGTCGATCAACAGCAGCGCGCGCTTCTCACGAGTAGGCAGCAGGGCGCGCGGCACATACCAGCCTTCGCCCAGGTGCACCGCGACGCGGCGATCGCCGTGCATGTTTTCCTTGAGCAGGCGACCGTCTTCCGGGTGTTTCTCATTCAGGTGCAGGCGGTCCTGTTCGCGGGTCAGCAGGCGCGCCAGCTCCGGCGAGCCGGGGTAATGACGCAGCTCGCCATCCGGGTTCATCGCGCGGATCACTTCCAGATAATCCAGCAGCGGGTCCGGCACGTCCGTGGCCTGCCACAGCCGCGCGATGCCTTCCAGCCACTCGCCGGTACGGCTGGCCTGGTCGCCGCGCAGGTCATACAGACCGATGCCAGCATGGCTGTCGAGGTAGGCGAACGGCGCCTCCTTGCGTGACAGCAGGGCAATCAGACGGCTCAAGACATAGTGTTTCAGCACATCGGCATGGTTGCCGGCATGGAAGGCGTGGCGGTAGTTCATCGGGCAGACTCCTGTGGCCGCACAGTTTACCCGCTTGCATTAGAATTCCGCAGCCTGCTATCGCCCAGCCGGCCAACTGCCATGGAGATTGTCAGATGAACCTGCAACGCCTGCTTAATATCGACCTTCCGCTGATTCAGGCACCCATGGCTGGCGTGCAGCTGCATGGTTTGGCCGCTGCCGTATCGAATGCCGGCGCGCTGGGTTCGCTGCCCTGCGCCATGCTCGACGCGGCCGGGTTGCGCAAGGAGCTGCAGGCGCTGAGCGAGAAAACCCGCAAGCCCTATAACCTGAATTTCTTCTGCCACACCCCGCCAGCCGTCGATTCTGCTCGCGAAGCAACCTGGCGCGAGGCGCTAAGTCCTTACTACGCCGAGCTAGGCATCGACCCGGCGACTATCGCCAGCGGCCCCGGTCGCCTGCCGTTCAGCGCGGAAATGGCCGACCTGCTCGATGAGTTTCGCCCGGCGGTGGTGAGTTTTCACTTCGGCCTACCCTCCGCCGAGCTGCTGGCGCGGGTCAAAGCCTGCGGGGCCAAGGTGCTGAGTTCGGCGACCACCGTCGAGGAAGCGCTGTGGCTACAAGCCAACGGCGTCGATGCAATCATCGCCCAGGGCCTGGAAGCCGGCGGCCATCGCGGCATGTTCCTCACCGATGAACTAAGCAGCCAGCTCGGCACCTTTGCCCTGCTACCGCAGATCGTCCAGGCCGTGAAGCTGCCGGTAATCGCCGCCGGCGGTATTGCCGATGCCCAAGGCGTGCGCGCGGCCATGGCCCTCGGCGCGGCCGGCGTGCAGATCGGCACCGCCTATCTGTGTTGCGACGAGGCCAGTACCAGCGCCATCCACCGCGCCGCCCTGCACAGTCCGGCCGCACAACACACGGCGCTGACCAACCTGTTTAGCGGCCGGCCGGCGCGCGGCATCGTCAATCGCCTGATGCGTGAGCTGGGCCCAATCAGCCCACTGGCGCCGGCCTTCCCACTGGCGACTGCAGCCATTGCGCCGCTGCGCAGTAAGGCAGAAAGCCAGGGCAGCGGTGACTTCTCGCCACTGTGGGCCGGGCAGAATGTCAGTGGTTGCAAGAGCATCGCCGCCGCCGAACTGACAGCCGAACTGGCCCGTGGCTTTGCTAGCTGAGCCTCTATCACGCTAATTGATAGTGCTGGGAGCCGCACTCGCGGCTGCTTAGACTCGATGCATCGCAACCGGAGGTACACCCATGTCCGAGTCCCTGCTCAGCTCCCGCAACCTGGCCTTCGAGCTCTACGAAGTGCTGGACGCCGAAGGCCTGACCCAGCGCGAGCGCTTCGCCGACCACAGCCGCGAAACCTTTGACGCGGCCATCGACACCGCCCGCAGCATCGCGGAAAACCTGTTTGCCCCGCACAACCGCAAAAATGACGAACACGAGCCGGAGTATGTCGACGGCGCAGCGGTGCTGATCCCCGAGGTCAAACCGGCGGTGGACGCCTTCCTCGAAGCCGGCTTTCTCAATGCCACCCGCGAGTTCGACGTCGGCGGTATGCAGCTGCCCAACCTGCTGTCGCAGGCCTGCTTCGCGCACTTCCAGT
>JBIHZW010000341.1:0-3639 GCA_044240245.1 Pseudomonas sp.
TGGTCATGAGCGTGTTTACCCTGCCGGGCTTCAACACCGTGTTCAAGATCATCAAGGACCGCTTCTCGCCGTCGAAGAACGTCGACCGCAATACGGTGATCGAAAAGTACCGCCTGGTGAAAACCGTCGACCGGGTAGGGCGCATGGCCGATACCCAGGAATTTGCCGATTTCCGTTTTCCGCTGAGCAAGTTCGATCCCGAATGCCTGGCTGAATTGCTGGAGGTGGCGCCGTCCACCGTCGAGGTCAATGGCGATACGGTGCTGGTGCGTCACTGCTGGACTGAGCGGCGCATGATCCCACTCAATCTGTATGTCGAAAGCGCCAGCGAAGCTCAGGTGCGTGAGGCGTTGGACGACTACGGTCTGGCGATCAAACAACTGGCGGCGGCGAATATCTTCCCTGGCGACATGCTGCTGAAAAACTTTGGCGTCACCCGTCACGGCCGCGTGGTGTTTTACGACTACGACGAGATCTGCTTTCTGACTGAGGCGAATTTCCGCCGTATTCCCCAAGCGCGCTATCCGGAAGATGAAATGTCTTCCGAGCCCTGGTATTCGGTTGCGCCGCTGGATGTGTTTCCTGAGGAGTTCCCACCGTTCCTGTTTGCCGATATGAAGCAGCGCAAGCTGTTCAACGAGCTGCATGGCGAGCTGTATGACGCCGATTACTGGAAAAGCCTGCAGGAGGCGATTCGCGCCGGCAAGGTCATCGATGTGTTCCCCTATCGGCGCAAGGACCAGGCTGACAAAGAGTATTGAGCGGCGTGCGCCTGGCACTTGGAGTTGTCGCCGCCGGACTGTGCTTGTTGCCGGATATCCACGCATTGCAGGCGGCCGAGGCTGAAGACAAGGCAGTCGAGCTGGCGCCATTGCTCATCACCTCGCCACGCAGCACCACGCGTTGGTTGAGTACCCCGGCAGCCGTGACTGTGATTGATACCGCTGCAGCGCCAGGTGAGCAGAACCTGGCGCTGGATGCTTTGCTGGCCCGCGTGCCAGGCGTGTTTAGCCTCAACCGGTACAACCTGGCTCAAGGCCTGCGCCCGGCGATTCGCGGCTTTGGCGCGCGCGGTAATTTCGGCGTGCGCGGTATTCGCGTGCTGGTGGATGGCGTGCCCTTGACCATGCCGGATGGCCAGACCGAACTCGACGGCCTGGATCTGGGCCTGGTCGAGCGCATGGAAGTGCTGCGCGGCCCGGCCTCGGTGCTGTACGGCAATGCCGCGGGTGGTGTGCTGGCCATCGAAACCCGTGAGCCGCCGGCCGTTCCTTCGATGCAATTGGATCTGAGCGCGGCAGGCCTGGGTTATCAGCGCACGCGCGGCGAGATCGGCGGTAGCGACGGTAACCTGGGTGGTTTGCTGGCATTTAACAGCACCGTTCTCGATGGCTATCGCGAGCACAGCCGGGCGCAGACCAACAGCCTCACCGGCAAGCTGCGTTGGTATGCACCGACTGGACGCTTGCGCCTGAACTTCAATGCCATCGACAACCGCGCTAAAGACCCAGGCGGCCTGACGGCTACCGAGGTTAAGGCGGATCGCCGGCAGGCTGCACCGAACAACCTGCGTTTCGATGCCGATGAATATATTCGTCAGCAGCGTCTGGGCTTGGTCTGGGATGGTTACGCGGCGGGTGCCGATGAGTACCAGCTGCGCAGTTACCTGGGTCACCGCGAGTTCGGCAATCAACTGGGCTTTGCCACCAGCGGGCAGACGACTTTTGAGCGCTACTTCAGCGGGGTTGGCGGGCAGTACAGCCATCACCGCGAGCTAATCGGCCTGGCGCATAAGATCACCACCGGCTTTGACCTTGAAGCGCAGCGTGATGATCGAAGACGCTATGACAACCTGCTCGGCGAGCGTGGACAGTCACGTCAGCAGCAGGATGAGTCGGCGCTCAGTCAGGGTTTGTTTATCGAGGATCAGATCGACCTGAGTGAGCAGTGGCAGGCCACACTCGGGCTGCGCTATGACCAGGTAAGACTGGCGGTGGATGACTTCTATCTGGCCGATAGCCGCGATGATTCAGGCTCGCGCAGCCTGGAGGACTGGAACTACAGCGCCGGTCTGAGTTACCGCTTTACCCCGCAGCAATCGCTGTATGCGCGATTGGCCAGCTCCTTTGAAACGCCCACCATCAGTGAGTTGGCCAACCCGCAAGGGGGCGGCTTCAATAGCGCGTTGCAACCTGCCCAGGCGTTCAGTCGCGAGCTGGGCATCAAAGGCGAATGGCCTGCGCTGCGTTACAGCCTTTCGGTGTACCGGATTGAGCTGGAAGATGAGCTGGTGGCGTTCAGCTTGCCGACTCAGCCAGGCCGTAACTTCTATCGCAATGCTGGGCAGTCGCGCCGCGATGGCCTGGAATTGAGCCTGGACTGGCAGTTTGCTGATGCCTGGCGTTGGTCTGCGGCCTACACCTACAACCGCTACCGTTTCGAGGATTATCAAACGACCGCAGGCGACTTTTCCGGCAAGCGCATTCCCGGTATTCCACGGCAAAGCCTGTTCAGCGAGTTGGCCTATGAGCATCAAGGCGGCTATGTGCGCCTCGGGGTTACAGCTCAGGCGCGGGTGTATGCAAACGATGCGAATACGCAGTCCGCACCCGGTCATGCCTTGTTAAATCTGCGCCTCGGCAAGCGTTTTCAGGTCGGCGAGCAAAGCCTGGAGCCTTACCTGGGCATTGATAACCTGCTGGGGCGTGAGTATTTCGATAACCTGCGCATCAACGACGGCAACGCGCGCTACTTTGAGCCGGGGCCGGGGCGTACACTGTATGCCGGCTTACGTGTGCTGTTTTAGCTTGTTGCGACGAAGTGGGCAGCAGTTTCAAACAGCCTGAACTAGGCTGAAAAAAGGTGTCCAATCACCTATTCGATGTCCTTGGTTGGAGGCTACTTTATGAGCGCCAAGTTGCAGAATGCCTTGCTTGATCTGTTGGTTGCCCTTGGCTTGTGTGAACGGCCAAAACTGCAGCCCATTTCCGTGCGCAGCAATGCGCCTGATTCCAAGTCGGTTCCCCCTCGACGCTAGGCTTTCCCCGCCTGTCTGCATGTTCTCGGCTATGGTCAGCTAACCTCTGGCTGTAGCTGCTACGCCCTGATAACTGCCCTGACCATTACCGCCCGATTTAAAACAAGCATTTGCTAGCTTGTTGGCACTGCTGTGCTAGACCTAAACCTGCGGTCATGTAAATAGCTCAGACAGGGATAGCACCAATGCGTCAGAACCTCCCAGTAACTCAGCGGGAAAGAACGTTTCCCGCAAACGAACGGCTCATTTCCACCACCGACCTGAACAGCAATATCACCTATTGCAACGACGCCTTTGTCGAGATCAGCGGTTTTACCCGAGAAGAGCTGATCGGCCAACCCCACAACCTGGTGCGCCATCCTGATATGCCTCCCGGCGTATTCGGCCATATGTGGGAGACCATCAAGCAGGGCAAACCCTGGATGGGGATCGTCAAGAATCGCTCGAAAAACGGTGATTACTACTGGGTCAGCGCCTATGTCACGCCGATTTATGAAAATGGCCGGGTTGCCGGCTATGAGTCGGTGCGCTCCTTACCCGATGAGGCACAGAAGCGTCGTGCCGAAAAGCTCTATGCGCGCTTGCGTGAGGGCAAATCGCCG